>NZ_JBRCOK010000084.1:0-33475 GCF_053501535.1 Bellilinea sp.
GAGCAACATTCGCCTGATAGCGTTCGCGTTTTTCAATGGCTTGCAGGGCGGTGGTAACTTCTTGAAAGAGATTGGCGTTAGCAAGGGCAATGGCAACCTGCGAAGCAATGGTTGAAAGAAGGTCTGCCTGAATTTCGGTAAAGAAAGCAGATGGATCAAATTCCTGCAGGTAAATGACCCCCATTGCTCTTTCTGCGGTCACCATAGGAACGGCTAGCAAGGCTGCGGGGATGGGTTGTTCGGCGATGATTCCCTTTGCTGCAAAGGTGCCTGCAAGATCCTGGTTAATGCGCAGGACTTCCCGGCTGCGGATGACATAACTGATGGGATCATGACCTAGGGGTCTGGCGGGTAGTGATTGAGCTTGTGAATCAATGGTGTGTACCGGGAAAGTCAGTGTTTGTTGGTCGGCTTCCAGCATTGCGATGGTCAGGTTGCGGCAACCCATTAACTGTACAAGCGCTTGTTGCAGGGTGGCGATGATTTGCTCTCTATCGGTCAAACGGGAAATTTGCTGACCAATTTCATTGAGAGCGGCAAGGTCTTTGTTGCGCCGTAAAATTTCCTGTTCGGCGCGCACCCTTTCGTTCAATTCCTGTTGAACAGCAGCATACAACTCAGCATTTTCCATTGCCAGACCAAGCTGGTTGGCTACTTCCTGAACCAGTAATAATTCTTCCTCGCTCCATCGGCGTTCCTGATCATCGGCCATGATTTTAAGGACGCCGATTTCCTGTTGCCGCTTGTGCAACGGCACGCTGATGATTGCCGGATGTTCGAGAACAGATCTTGGGCGAGATTTAACGGATGAAGGCGAAACGTTCTTAACTTTCGGTTTAGGCTTAGCCGCCGGAGTTTTCTTTTCGGTTGGTTCCGTTTGCACGGGAATGTGCTTTCGTTCGTGTACTTGATTTTGTTGAGGTGAGGGGGCAGGCGGTCTACTGACGACCAACGGCTGACTAAAACCATGAAAACCGGTCTTTTCCCCGTTAACGGCAGGTTTTTTGAAGATTGTCAGGCGGGCAGGTACAGGGTTACCGCTTTTTGCCAGAAATACAACGCTTATATCCAACGGAAAGAGATTTTGGCTCAATGCATTTTGCAGGCTGAATATGGATTCGCTGCTCAACCCAAAACTTGAAAATGGTTGACCGATCACCTCTTCCGGGGAGTATCCCAGACAAGCCTGTAAAGTATCTTCGCAACTGGTATAACAACCGTTTTCGTCGGTTTCCCAATTCCACAGCGGTAATTCTGGCAGCAACGGTGCTTGGGGTGGGAGCTGCCCGGTGACATTTTCGGCGATATCGGCGAAGAGATTTTCAAGCCGGTTGCGCAATTGCTTTTTCGACATATTGCAGGATCTCCTGTGCTAATTGGCGGTATTGCAAGGCGGAACGGCTTTTCGGGGCGTGGTAGATGATGGGCAGTCCGGCAATCGAACTTTCCCGCAGGCGGGTATCTACCATAATTACGGTCTCCAGAACACCATTGCCAAAATTGGCTCGCAGCTGCTCGCTAAGGGTGCGGTGAATGCGGTTGCGGCGGTCAAACATGGTCAGCAATAACCGATAGGTTAGGGACGGGTTGGTTTGAAGGCGAACACGGCGGATCAGGCTCATCATGTTTTTCAATGCATAAATCGAAAAGTACTCTGCCTGTGTGGGTATGATGAGCAAATGCGAAGCGGTGAGGGCATTGGTTACCATTGCCCCTAAAAATGGCGGACAGTCAAAGATTACATAATCAAACGGCAGGAGCACATCGGCAAAGGCTTTTTTGAGGGTAAACTCATATTCCGGTCGGGCGGGTAAAATCCGTTCGATATAACTCAGATCATGATTAGCGGGGATAAGATAGAGACCCGGAATGCCGGTTTCCCGCCAAAGTTGATGAAGCGGGGAACCGTCGGTAACGGAACTCAGAATGGTTGCATGCCCATTCAGCGGGTCTGCTCCCAGCGCCAGGGTGAGATTGGCCTGGGAATCCAGATCGACCAGCAACACTTGTTTACCGGCTTCAACCAGAGCAGCCCCGAGTGAAAGGGCTGTGGTGGTTTTGGCAACCCCACCTTTTTCATTGGTGATAGAAATAAAGTATGTCATTCGTGCCCCTTCCTGCCTGAACCATTTGATCCATTATCCCGTTTTTGCGGGGATGAAGTATCCCCGCTTTCTTGGGGTTGATTTGTGGCATCTTCATTGCCCTTCCAGATGACCTGTGCATGGCTGGCGTTTAAGGTGCGCTTCAATTCCTGGATGGCAATTTCGATCATCATATTCGGGTCATTGGTGGAGCGAATCTTGCTTGTGATCTCCAGTACGCGGCGCTCGCGCTCAGCGCGACGGATGGTCTTTTCCAGCAGGCGTGCGTTCTCCAAAGCAAGCCCAACCTGGTCTGCAACGGCTTGTATGGAGCGGATTTCTTCATCACTCCATACTCGATCGGCAATTTGATCATCTTCAATATAAATCACACCAACGGTTTCACCTCTTAGCCTGACTGGAACGGACAGAGCAGCGGGTTGATTTTCATTTGCCGGACGAACCAGCGTATCTCCCGAAAGCAAAACACTGGAAACTTCCTGTTCTCGCATTTCTTCGAGAGCAATCAATCCATGCGCTGTAGCGCGGTAGCCGATTACCGGTCGTTGGCTGGCTTCTTTGCTCCATTCCTGCTGCAGGTAAAGCCGGTGAACGCGCTGAGATTCTTCAAGGGCTTGCAGCGTCTCGGTATAAAGCCGGTTGTTGAGAATCGCAATGGCAATCTGGTCAGCCAGGATGCTGAATAGCTCGATATCTTCCTGAGTAAAGGCATTGGGGATTGTACTTTGTACATCCAGAGCGCCGATGACTTCGTTATTTGCTTTGAGCGGCAAAGCCATCTCGGAACGGGTTTGAGGCAGGTCAGGATTGTTAAAGAAAACGGCATCCTTCCCAACGTCGGTGGCGATACGCGCTTCACCGGAACCCGTTACATAACCAACAATACCAACCTGACCGACCTTGAGGCGGTGCTGACGGGCGAGCATGCGTTTACCGCCTTCCGAGTTGGCTGCTCGCAGAACCGCGTATTCCTTTTGCTCATCCAGCAGGAAAACACCTACATGGTAGAAGCCGAACCGCTCACTGATCAGGATGGTAAGTTGATTGAGCAGACTTTCCAATTTTTGAGTTGAAACGATGCCTCGTGCTACATCGGATACCGTCTGTAACTGACGGGTACGGTAGAGCAGGGCTTCGTTTTGTTGGGCAAGTTCCTGAGTTCTTTCCCTAACACGGTCCTCAAGGGTGTTGATCAAATTTTTCAACTGGTTGGTCATGAAGTTGAACGCCTGAGCCAGTTTTCCGATTTCATCACCAGTTTCAACCTGTGCCTGAGCCTCTAATTCACCGGAGGAAATGAGCTCGGCAGTTTGCTGCAAGCGAACAATGGGGCGGCTGAACGAACCCGAAACCACGCTGGCAATTAAACCTACCAGTCCGGCAATCAACGTGGAAATCAAGATGGATAAGCGGCCCTGCCGCGCGATCAGACCAGCAAAAGTGGTCTGCTCTCGGACAAAAATCAGATACCATGGCCTGGTTTTCAGGCGGGTAATTGCCCCAATTTCCGGGTGGTTGGGATCATCCGCATGAAATTCTGCACTGAAAAAGGGTGAGTTGAGGTAATTTTCCAGGCCAGCAGAAAGGGCAATATCATTGGTGCTCATTGCGTATAGGGGTAAATTAGGGACGCGATTTGATCGAATCAGTTTTCCCATGACGTCCGATGGCAGCGGCATGATCAGTTTGTAAATGTTGTTCGGGATGAGGGTATCTGCCAGTCGTAAATAATTCTCATCGAGCAAAATCGGATAGGAACGAACACCCACCAGATTAACTTCTTGTTGCAACAATTCCTGCAGGATCAGGGCATCAAATTTTGCGCGTAAAACGCCAATAACCTGCTGACGCTGGTTTCGGATGGGACTGGAAAAGTAGATAAATCCATTGAGATACTTTTGGTCAAAGATTACCGGTGAGGCGTAAACCTGTCCGGTGGTCACCGGCAGGGTGAAGTATTCGTATCGAGATTCGTCCTGACCAACTTGAATAGGGTTGATATCCAGGACCGATTTGCCCTCCAAATCAATCAAGCCATAGGAACGCAGGTAACGCTGCTGACGAGAAGATAATGACCGCAGTGTCAGACTTGCGGCTAACTCCTGTGAACTATTGGTGCGGTAGGTGGGTGAAAGTGAAAGGTAATTTGAAAAGACCGCCAGTGATGCTTCGCTGCTGATGGATTGTTTGTTTTCTTCAAAAAAGGCATCAACCTTTGAAGCGGTTTGCTGGGCTGCCAGTAAGAGAACCTGATTGGTTTGATTACGAAGAGCGTCCTGGAAAAAACGCGAATTGATGATGGAGATGACCAGTAAGGGGACAATGGCAATGGCAAGAGAGATGGTTAGTAATTTAATGCGTAATGTGGCAGACAAAACTTCCAGCATCAAAAGGATGATGTAAACCATCAACAAGATGCCCAACATCACCGGTAAGTACAATTCCACCTGGGGCAGCCTGATTTGGGAGAGAGGTGAAAAATTGCCGGCGATGACCACTGACAGCGCTGAGAAGAATGCCAGCGAAATACCTGTATCCCGGCGTTGACCTTCCAATGCGCCGGTAACCAGAAGGGTCAAAACCAGAAACAGCAAAATGGCAAGCGGTAAAGCTACTCCGGTAATCAGCGCACTAAAAGCAATTGCAACAATTGAAATGATTGGCGAAAGCAGGTAGGCACGTTTTTCGGCTACGTTTCTCTCTGGAAAAGTGGCAGAAAACAGTGATGCCAGGAAACCCGCTGCGCTAAAAAATGCGAGCGTGAAAATTTGCCAGTAAGGCTTATCGAAGGAAGTAAGCAGGAAGATAACGCTTGCCAAGCCAAAAATCACTGCAGTAATTCGCGCAATGCCGGCAGCGAACCGGTCGCGGCGGTAGGCTGGGTCAACCCCCTCTTGCGAGATTATCCGCATGATATTGCTCTGGTAACCGATGTTCATGAAACCTCCACTGGTGGATAATCCCCTTGCTGCATCTCTTCCGGCGGAAGGATTTGTACGACTACTTCGCGTAATCCCAGTTTTTGCCTGATCTGCTGGGCGGTTGTTTTGAGGATGTGCTCAAAATCGGTGCTGGAGCGTACCTGAGTGGCAAGATCGCCAACCAGGCGCTCCCTTTCAGCGCGGAGTTGTAATTCCTCCAACAGGCGGGCTGTTTCCAGTGCGGAGCCTAAACGTTCAGCAGTCGTATTCAGTAAACGTTGAATTTCGGGAGATGGCTGACCACCCTTGAATTTGATGTTGAGCAGTCCAATCACTTCGCCACGGCTTCGGAGGGCAACCTGTACCGAATGGGGATCGGAGCTGGTTTGGCCGGCTTGATTTTCGATGGTTAGGGGGTCAAGCCGTTTACGATTGGGATCGTATCGAAAGCCGCGAGTTTGCCGACTGCTGCGAATATACATTCGCCACGATTTACGAGTCTCTGCGCGATAGCCGCTCTCCAGGTCTGCAACGGTTTGCTCCAGTTGATTAATCAGGCGAATGCGTTCCAAAGCCACTGCCAGTTGATTGGCGATGATTTGTAAGGATTGGATATCCACCTGGGTGAAGGCTTCCGGTTCGGTGGATTGAATATCCAAAGCACCCAATACCCTTTCACCGATTTTGATGGGCAGGGCAATTTCAGAGCGCGTTAACGGCAGAAGTGGATTCTTGAAGTGGACGGCATCCTTACCTACATCTAGCGCAATGCGGGCTTCACCGCGCGCAACCACATTACCCACAATCCCTTCCTCGCCTTTCTTCAAGCGGTGACCCTGGGCGAGCATTTTCTCACCTGGTTCTCCCAAAGCAGAAGCCAAAACGGCATACTCATCTGCCTCGTCCATGAGGAAAATGCCGGCATGATAATATCCCAGCCGTTCGCGGATCAGTTGGATGGTAGTGCGCATCAGGTTTTCCTGATCGGTTTCCATCGAGATTTGATGAGCAATCTCGCCGGCAGTTTCCATCAGGCTGGTCTGGCGGGTGAGCAAGCGAGTGCGTTCTTCGATACGCGCTTCCAGATTTTTCCTTTCCTCTTCCAGCATACGGGCAAGTTCATTTTCTGAAGCGGCGGCTTTGGTGTAAGCCTTGAGAAGGTATCCACTAATGATGGCTAAAGACCAGTTAACCAGAACATACGCGGCGATCACTCCCCCTAAGGTTTCAAGCGCAATTGACTGAGATGCTAAACCGAGCGGCCGCAGCCAACCAAAATACTGAGAAACACCCACCATGACGATCAGAGCCAAACTAAAAATGAACGATAATCTGCCGGCATTTTCATTCCAAAATGTGAAGGCGGTTTGCACTGCCATCAGGAAGACGAAAATGGCGATGCTTTGTACTCCCCAAACCAGCGATAGGGCAATGCCAATGAGCAGATAATAACCGAATAACAGAATGACTCGTGTACGAGCCGGCAGACTTTGGCGAAAAGTGATGATCAGGATGACAACCAGAAGGGGAGCGAGCGCCAGAGGAATGAGGACTTGCCGGTTGAGTGCATTCAGAAAGGCGATCCCCAGGTAAGCGGTCAGGCTGATAATGCTGGTCAGGTTGAGAATCGGTTGGAGGGCGTTTCTCAGGTCTAAAACTCCCTCCTGCCGGTTGAGAGCGGAGGATAAAGAAAACAATGGGCGGGTAGGTGAACTTTCACTCATCCTTGGACTTCCTCCATTCGATCTTCAACCGGTGGAATAAGCTGGACGCTTACCTCGGCAACATTGGGAAGGTGACCAATTTCACGAAGAGCAGCTTTAAGGATCTGGTCAACTGTGTTGGCACGCGAAAACTGGGCAGTCAACTCACTGAGACGTTGCTCTTCAAGTGCGCGGCGTTGTGTTTCCTGAATCAGACGTGCGTTTTCGAGAGCTATTGCGGTTTGGTTGATAACACCGTCAATAAATTCCATCTCCTCTGGCGTCAGGCTTTTCTCTCCCAGATCAAGGGTCAAACTGCCAATTGCCTGCTCACGGAGGGTCAAGGGGATGTGGATTTGATTGGATTGATTACCAGTATGAGCAGCGGAAGGGTTGTGATAGCTGTATTCCAGTTTACCGTGTAAAGCGACTGCATCTTCCCAGGCCTGCATCAAGTAAGCCCGATTGAGAGCGCGAATTTCTTCCAGGTTTTGCTGGGTTTCCTGAAAGAGGCGGGCATTTTCCAGCGCGGTAGCCAGCGAGTCGGCGATTCCCATCAGAATGCGGATATCGTCTTCATCAAAGGCTTCGGGTTGGGTAGATTGAATAGTGAGAGCGCCCAAACAACTGCCGCGGCTGACAATGGGTAACGCCATTTCTGAGCGGGTCAGGGGAAGGTAAGGGTTGTTGAAACGAACCGCCTCTGCGCCGGTGTCAAGGGCAATTCGGGGTTCTTTACGCGCGGTTGCCCAACCGATCATCGAGTTACCACCGACAGCCAGTCTATGCCCGGCTGAAATCATCTGGCGGCCGGCATCACCCGTACCTGCCTTGAGCACGGCAAATTCACCGCGTTCGTCAATCAGAAAGATACCGGCATAATAAAGATCAAATTCCTTTTGAATTAAGTCTACGGATTGTTGTAAAAGGGTATCCGGGTCAAGAAACGTGTTGACCGCTCTGGCGATCTCTGCTGCAGTACGGATCTGATTCAGGCGGCGCTGCAGGGCAGCAGTTCGTTCTTCGACGTTCTTTTCCAGATTCAAGCGGGCTGCATTCAACTGCATGGTCAGGGTGCGTTGCTGCAGTAACGAGCTTTGCAAGCCATTGAGAATGGTGTAAATGGATAAAAGAATGAATCCGCCAACGATACTGAAATGGACGGCAACATTGACCCAGTTGCTGAAACTTATTGAGTTCAAAAGTGTTTCCCGCAAAGGCTGGCTCATGCCGCCGTAGTTCATTCCATAACCCATCCCAACTACGGTAACAAATGCCAAAAGGATGGTAAAAATACCGGCGCGCACCCCCCACAAAATACCCGTGATGAAAATAATAGCCAGTACATACGCTACGGCATTCCGCGTTACCCCATATACAACCATATTTTGGATTGCCAACCCATACAAGACCAGTACGATGGTGAACGTGCGCAGGTTGAAGGATAATTTTCTCGCAACGGGCAGCGCCAAGGCAATCAGCAACGCAGCGGAATAGAGAATTATGGATGTGCGGTCCTGATATTGAATTGCGCGTTGTATGGCAAGGTAGTAAATGACAATACCCCCCAGCGCAAACAAGAGCAGGGTTGTTTGTAAAATACGCTCACGCCATGTAGCCAGCTCACCCTGGCGGGAGATATGCGGAGGGGTATATGCGGGATTGATTTGCCGGATGAAGTTCATTTGCCGTTTCCTTCAGGGTGATAACCGTTGTTGTTACCGGGTGGTTCGAGTTGCGAATCCTCACTTTCAGTTGATAAACTCTGTTGAATTGGGTTGATTCGGATATGGGCTGTGCGAGCACCAACCGCCCGGCTGATTTCATTGACTGAAGTACGAAGAATGGTTTCAATATCTACCGAACGGCGAATTTTACTGGTGATTTCATAAAGCATGCGTTGTCGTTCTACCTGCTGGCGGATTTGATCCACCAGGCGGGCATTGGTGAGGATGGCTCCCAACGAGTCACCCAATGATCCGATGATTTCCTGATCGTTTTCATCAAAGCGTTCCAGATGGTCGGATTCCAGACAAAGAACACCCAATAAATCCTCTGAGAAAAGGACTGGCACGGAAAGGGCCGAGCGTGTTTCGGGGTGAACGGCCGGTGATTCTGCACCAATAGGTAGATGACTGACCCTGATTGGATGCCGTTCCCTGGCGGCTACTGCTGGAAGTTGTTTGCTGGTTTGGATGTTAAATTGATTGACTTCCAACCCCTCATATCCAAGGGCGGTATGCAGAAACAGGTTGCCTTCTTGATCGGCGAGATAAAACGCAACACGTTCCTCTCCCAGGGCTGTACGCAGGTTGGAGACGGTTCGCTGAATGGCTTCGCTGACGTTGGTACTGGTCGAGGCTGCTGTGGTCATCTGGTGCAACAAACGATGCTTAACCAGATTTTCTTGTGCCCGGGCGTAAAGATTGGCGTTTTCGAGTGCCATCGAGAGCTGATCGGCCAGAATTTCCAGCGTATGAATATCTTCGGTTTGGAAGGCATTAACCCGGTCGCTTTGCACATCCAGCGCGCCGATCACCCGATTGGCAGTTTTTAGGGGCACCACCAGTTCCGAACGAGTATCCGGCAAGAGGGGGTTAGGGTAATAATTGGGATTTTGGCGGGTGTTGTTGGAAACAACTGTTTCGGCTTTGGCAACCGCCTGTCCAACCAGGGAGCGGGAACCAACAGCCAACCGATGGCCGGCCGCCTTCATTTTTTGCCCAATTTCGCCGGAAGCTTCGTGTAACACAGCATATTTTCCGCTAGGATCAACCAGAAATACCGAGGCATGGTAATAACCAAATCGTTCGCGGATCAGATTGGTAGCGTTAATCAGCACCTGCTCAGCCTGCAATGAGGATGCCACGTCGCGCGCGATTTCGGCAGCAGTGAGCAACTGTTGTGCCTGCCGATTGCTCAGGTTTTCTGTTTTCTTCAATTCCGTAATGTCTTGTGAAATGACCAGCAAAGCGTAGGGGGACCTGTCGGAAGTATCGGTGTTCGAAAAGAGAGGCACGCGAGAAACCAACTCCCAAAGCGTTTCTCCGTTTTCGGCGTGGTACTCGACCATCTCGCCAATTATTGGAATGCCGGAAGTGATTACCTGCATGTCTTTCTGGTGACGAAGGCTGCCGGCTTCACCGGGGATTAATTCTTCATCGGTGTAACCGCTGATCTCGCTGGCGGAGGAATGTCCAAGGCTGGCAATGAAGGAGTTGGAAACGCGCAGGTAGCGACCCCCTTGATCTTTGAAATAAATCTTTTCGGGCACATTTTCAAGAAGGGCGTTCAGCAGAGTGTGTTCCTGATCGAAAGCCTGCAGGGTGGAAGTCATACTTTCAACCAGTTGAGCATTGCGAATCGAAATGGCAATTTGGGGGGCGATGGTTTCCAATAAAATCAGGTCTTTTTCGGAAAAGCGTTCTTCTTTCTGGTTATCCTGTACGATAATTGCGCCGAGCACCTGCCCGCCCAACATGAGCGGTACGCCCAACCATGATTTGGCGGGTTTCCCAATAATTTTTGCTCCAAGGCGCATGGCGTCGCGTTCGACATCCGAAACCGCATACATGAATTTATACGCATTCCAGCTGGCGGGTAAGTCTTTTGGTTCGAACTTTAAGGGTAGCAGGAGTGATTTTCGATTTTGAATGATGTAAGAAGTCAGTCCTTCACCCAACGGAAAAGGAGGAATCGAAGCGAGTTTGCCATCTTCGAAATGGTAAGGGAAGCGGATGATTTGATGGACATCATCGTAAAGGGCAATGGAGAATGCCAAATCAGGGCCAATTTGCTCGGTAACTTTTTGATGGACGAGTTGATAGAGAGGTTGAAGATTAAACTCGTTACTGATTGCCTGACTGATACTGGTCAGGGTTTCGTAAGCCGACATCTGGTTGCGCAAATTACGGATATTGCCGAGTTTTTCCAGCACCGCGCTGACAGTTTGGGAGAGGTGAATAAAAGGCTGTAAATTGACCGCTGAAAGCGGGGTTGGTTTACGGGAACCGATGATGAGCAGCCTGACTACCCGCTGATTGATCACCAAGGGAAAAATCGCTATTGAGTTACAGTTTCTGCTTTCAAATAAGGAGAAGAGCTCGCTGAGTGCACTGATTTCCTCTTTTTGTTCAAGAATGAGGTACTCTTTACCTGAGAATAAGGTTTGGGGATTTTCAATTTGGATTGTAGTTCCCTTGAACGATTTATCGGAAAGGCGGCCTTGCCGGTCCAGGATGTTCATCAGACGCAGTGTGTTGGGGTAAAGGTCAAAGAAGGCAGAAACAAAATCCAGTTTGGATAAAGTCTCTTCCAGAATCTGATTGACCTGAGCTTCATCATTGGCATGGTTGATTCGCTGAGCAGCGTTGTATACCAGATTTTCTTCCTGACGATCAAATTCAAATGGTTCAAAGGCAAATACGCCCCCAATAGATTCTCGCACTTCATCATCCAGTGAGAGGTCCACTCCGGACTCAACCAGACCTGAATCCGGGTCGGTGCTTTGGGAAATGGACAGGCGCTCAATTTTCCGGTACATGAGCCCCAGTTCGTTGCGAAGCATGTTGAGAGCGTAGGCCAATTTGCCAATTTCATCTTTGCTCTGGACGTTAAATTTTTGACTCCAGTCACCGTTGGCAAGTTTTTCCGTTTGGGAGGAGAGATTTTCAATGGGTACAATAAAAACCTGAAGGAATAACCACACCAATCCCGCACCAACCAACCCGCTGATTCCCAAACCCGCCCAAAATACTGGGTGTGAAAGAAGCGAAACTAAGCCAGTTTGTCCGGTTGCAGCCGACTGCACTAAATAAGCTGTGAGTAAAGTAGAAGCAATTGAAAGCACAAGCGGGAGGCTTATCAGCATCAGTAAAAATAAAAATGCCTTTTGCCTGATGCGGTTGGAAAACGAAGGGGATGATTTGCGGGACGGGGCGGGTGAATTCTTCATTGGAAGGGTTTTTACTCCATTTCCCAAACAGGTTCACCGGCAAGAATGCGTTGGATTTGATCGGGGAAGCGATCCGGGTCGAGCGGTTTACCCAAGAAACCATCAAAACCTGCTTTCCGGGCTTTGTTCATTTGCTCCAGGCTGGCTTCAGCAGTAACGGCAACCACGGGAACATTCTTGAAACGATCCGATTGCCGAATTTTATTGAAGGCGGAGTATCCATCTTCGTAAGGCAGGCGGATGTCCATCAAAATCAGATCTAAGCGGGGGAGTGTATCTGCAAATTCGACAACTTCGTAACCTGAGGTTTTCCATTCACAATGAATTCCTAAAAAGCCCAGCATGCGGGCAATCAGTACGAAGTTGGAGACATTATCTTCAACTACCAGAACGGTGATGTCTTTAAGCAGGCTGCCGGTTGTGCCTGGAGCTGAAACCGGTTTTTGAGGGTTTTGATTGGGGGTGGTATTCATAGCTGCTTACTGCCTTTTCCATTCAAATATTGATAAATTTGTTCGATAAAAGTATCAATATCAATAGGTTTTTCAATATATCCGTCACAACCAGCGCGGAGTGTGCGTTCTTTATCGCCGCGCATAACATTGGCAGTCAGTGCAATGATCGGTATTTGACTGGTGGAAGAAGTGGATTTGATTTGCCGGGTGAGGGTGTAGCCGTCAATTTCCGGCATGTTAATGTCCATCAGAATTAAGTCTGGAGTGTTGGATTCCAACAAATCTAAAGCCTGATGGGCATTTTCGGCTTCCAGTACCAAAAAACCCTCATGTTCCAACAAACGACGAACCAGCATTCGATTGTCAAAATTGTCTTCGATGTAGAGAATTCTCTTTCCTGCGGACATAAGATGAAGCACTCCTTGACTAATGAGAGAGCAAAGCAGGTGGGATTAATTCAGAAAAGTTCCGGTTAAATTATAGTATTTTCTTGGAGCTGGCTCATCATCCCTTGCATTATTGTTAAGTTATTGAAAAATAAAACAAACCGGCTGGTGCAAGGAACTTGCCAGTCGGTGGTAAAAAAATTGAGTTACTGAGCGGGTGATGGGACTCGAACCTTTGCTTGGCCTTAACGGTGTAGCCCATTGATTGGCGAGACAAGATAAAATCCGTCCATGCGTCATTGAGTTGGACGGCGGCAATGTTAAAAACTTGCCCGGTGATAGCAAACGGTCTTTTGGAATTTGTAGAACCCATGTTCACCGCCATATATTGGGATTGGCGGCGGTTTCAGGGCGTCTGACCCCCAAATAGAGCGGGTGATGGGACTCGAACCCACGACATTTTGCTTGGGAAGCAAACGTTCTACCGCTGAACTACACCCGCATTGTGATTGGGATTATATGCTCTTGAAGGGAGAATGTCAAGCACCGTAATATGCTCTATGGTATAATTTTTGATTGATCTGCGTATAAAAATTACAAAATCCATAATGGATTGAGGAGAATAATTTGGCTTTCAATCCTTTCAACTGGCTGATGGGATTGTTTTCTCTGGATATTGGCATTGACCTTGGAACAGCCAACACGCTGGTCAATGTACGGGGTAAAGGAATTGTCATCAACGAACCATCCTGGGTAGCGATTGAAAAACGAACTCGCCGCCCGCTCGCCATTGGATTACAAGCAAAAGAAATGGTCGGGCGCACTCCCGCCAATGTGATTGCGGTGCGCCCCTTGCGTGATGGTGTCATCTCAGAGTTTGAAATTACTCAGGCCATGCTGGGTTATTTTATTGGAAAAGCTCATCAACAGTCCGTAGTGCCCATGCCGCGACCGCGAGTAGTGGTAGGCATTCCTTCGGGGGCAACCGAGGTTGAAAAGAGAGCCGTGTATGACGCGGCCATGTCTGCCGGGGCGCGGGAGACTTACCTGATCGAAGAGCCGCGCGCTGCCGCATTAGGTGCAGGTTTGCCTGTTGCTGAAGTTCAAGGGAGTATGATTGTGGATATCGGCGGCGGCACAACCGAAGTGGCAATTATTTCAATGGGCGGAATTGTGGTTTCGCGTTCATTGCGGGTTGCCGGCGATGAGATGGATCAAGATATCATCCAGTACATCCGCAATAAGTATAATTTATTCATTGGCGAAAGAATGGCAGAACTGGTGAAAATGCAGGTTGGATCGGCTTACCCACTGCCGGAAGAAAAGACCATGAGTGTCCGCGGTAGAAATCTGGTCAGCGGATTGCCGGAAACACTGGAAATCTCATCGGTTGAAATTCGCGAAGCAATATCTGGTTCCGTTCAGGTGATTGTGGATACCATCAAAGACGCAATTGATGAGGCGCCGCCGGAAATTGTGGCAGATTTGATTGAAACGGGCGTTTGTCTGGCGGGCGGTGGTGCGCAATTACAGGGACTGGTTGAACGATTGGCTGATGAATTGCATTTACGGGTATGGGTGGCGGAAGATCCGATGACCTGTGTGGCGCGTGGTGCCGGGATGATCCTTGAGGATCTCGATAAATATGCCGATTTTCTGGTTGGATTGGATCGAACGGGCAGCCGATAACCAGCCATTGTACCTCTGGTTATTGTGTGATAAAGTGCTGGGCAAGACATGAAAACATCCGGTTCTGGATTCTGGCAAACCGCAACACTGCTGCTGGTAGGGGTGGGGCTGGTTTTGTTTGCCTTAAGCGGTTACATGACCCCGCTATTTGGAAGTGTGCTTTCACCGCTGGTCAATATTCAAGAATGGCTGGCAACCCGCTATATTGCTGTTTATGAATTTGTTACCGTGCCGCGGGATGTGGCTACCCTCAGGGCGCGAAATCAACAACTGGAGCAGGAAGTTACCAATCTGCAATCTCAAATTATCGAATTACAACAGCAATTGCGTGAAGCACAGGTTTTGTATGCCCTGCTGGATTTTGCCCGATCCAATCCCCAGGGTGGGCAGTATGTGGCGGCTGCTGTGGTCGGCAAAGATCCAAATCCTTTCCTGAAATACATTTTCATTGATCGAGGTTCGGATGATGGACTGCGTCGTGGTATGCCGGTGATCACAAACCAGGGTTTGGTTGGGCAGGTAGACGCAGTAACTGCCACTGCAGCCAGAGTGAGGCTGATTACGGATCCTTCCTCGGTTGTGAATGTGCGCATTGAACCACATCGTAGTGAGGCGCAACTGGTCGGTTCTGTTACTGGCGATTTGATCGTTGAAATGGTGTCGCAGGATGCCCCCCTGCAGCCAGGTGATCTTGTACTGACTTCCGGTCTGGGCGGAACTTTCCCGTCCGACTTGTTGATTGGGCAGGTCATCTCTGTACGAAAACAGTCAAATGAGTTGTTTCAGTCTGGGGCTGTTCAGCCGGTTGTTGATTTTTCTACATTGCAAGCCGTGCTGGTGATCACCAACTTCAGGCCGGTGGATTTTTCTCCGTTAATCCCAACCACTTCACCTTGATTTGAGATGCTGGTCTCTCTGCTGGGTATTCCAATTTTCACCGTCTTGCTGATGCTACAACTGGCAATTGTCAGTCGCCTGCCGCTGCTTCAGGGAACGGCTGATTTACTCATGTTGTTTGTGATCGGTTGGGCGCTGCATGAGCGAGTCAAACACGCCTGGCAATGGGCGTTGATCGGCGGTATCATGGTTTCGCTGGTTTCGGCGACCCCTTTTTTTGCTCCTCTGGCGGCTTATTTGATTACAACCGGAATTGGAAGACTTTTACAAAGGCAGGTCTGGCAGACCCCGATTCTGGCAATGCTGCTTTTGACGGTTTTAGGAACACTCATTTATCATGGTATCACCTTCGTTGCTTTGTTCTTTAACGGAACAACGCTCCCTGTTCAAGAGAGTATCTCTCTGGTAACATTGCCGAGTACTCTGCTTAATTTAATTTTTGCTCTGCCCATTTTTGTAATTGTCAATGACCTCGCTCATTGGGTTTATCCGGTTGAAGTAATTTAATCCGAAACATGAACGAAAATACTCCTGCTCCTGAACCTCAGTTGCTTAGTGGTTGGCGCTTGATTACCACTTATGTTGTGATTGGCGGTTTGATTGCATTCTATTTGTTTCGGTTGTTCACCATTCAGATTCTTCAAAGTCAAGCCTATCTGATTCGAGCGGAAGATAACCGAACAAATATTGTCCGCCTGCCAACCCAGCGCGGGTTGATTTTTGACCGGAATGGTACCGTACTGGCGCGAAATGTGGCTTCGTATAATGTAGTTATCACACCAGCAAACCTGCCGACCGATGAAGGTGCTGTTCAGGAGGTATATCGCCGATTGTCCGCATTGATCAATGTGCCCGTCAACAACGGGGAGATCAATGAGGAAACTGTCCGCAACTTCACGCCATGTTTCAACGATTTGGGAATTGCACAAATTGTGTTTATCGGCGACTCGCTGGCACCATTCAGCCCGGTACGAGTCAAATGTAATATTGATGAAACGACCGCCATGGTCATTCGTGAGAAGAGTGCCGACCTGCCGGGTGTAGAAATTGAAATCGAACCGATTCGGGATTATCCAACTGGCGTACTTACCTCAACCATTGTTGGGTTTTTGGGACCGATTCCGGCAATTGAACAGGATTACTGGGAAAGCCTTGGCTTTGTCGCCAATCGCGATAAAGTGGGGTACGCCGGCGTGGAAAACAGCCTGAATGATATCTTAATGGGTAAAAACGGGCGGCGAGTTGTGGAAGTGGATAATGCCGGTAAAATCATTCGCGATGTTGAACCTCCCATTGAACCGGTACCGGGTAATAATATCCACCTGACGATTGACGTTCGGCTGCAATCGGCGGCGCGGGCGGCATTGTTGAACAATATGCAATTTTACAATATCCGCGTTGGAGATCCGGACCGTTACACGCAAGGGGTGGTGATCGTGATGGATGTTCGTACCGGTGAGATTCTGGCGCTGGTTTCTCACCCGACTTTTGAAAATAACCGTATGGCGCGTTTCATACCCGCTTATTATTATGAACAATTGACTCGTGACCCGGCCCGTCCGCTCTTTAACCATGCGATTTCTGCGGAACATTCACCGGGTTCAGTTTATAAACTGTCAACCGCCATAGGAGCATTAAATGAAGGGGTGGTTACTCCGGAACAGGAGATCTTTGATCCGGGTGTGATTAAACTGGAACAGCGCTTTGCCCCCAACGATCCCCGCCCCCGTTTTGAGGAGTATGTGTGTTACACCTACAAAACCACCGGCGAAGGCCATGGGGACGTTAATTTTGTTAAAGGAGTGGGGGTTTCCTGCAATGTATATTTTTATAAACTGGGCGGCGGCTACCAGAACGAGGTACCGAACGGCGGATTAGGGATTTGGCGCCTTAAAGAATATGCTCAGGCGTTGGGATATGGGCGAACATTTGGCATAGAACTGCCGGGGGAAGCAGATGGACTAGTGCCGGACCCAACCTGGAAACGGCGTTCGGTTGGCGAAAACTGGGCAACCGGAGATACCTACCTGGCAGCAGTCGGTGAAGGGTATGACCTGGCAACACCCCTCCAGGTATTGGTTTCTGCGGCGACGATTGCCAATAACGGCCGAATGATGAAACCTACCCTCATTCATGAAATTACCAATAGCGAAGGAGAGGTCATCCGTCCGTTTGTTCCCCAGGTCATTTGGGACATCACCAAAGACCCCGTGATCAATATCTATGATGAAAACTTCTTCCAAACGGGTGAAAAGAAAACTGTTCAGCCGTGGGTGTTGGAAGAGGTACGCAAAGGTATGCGTTACACAACCGTCGAAGGTACGGCATCTCTGATTTTTGCTGGAGCTACTTTTGAGTCGGCTGGTAAAACCGGCACAGCTGAGTATTGTGACAACGTTGCCCGCGAAAAAGGGTTGTGTCAGCGCGGCAACTGGCCATCCCATGCTTGGTATGTTGGTTTTGCGCCCTATAACAATCCCGAAATTGCGGTGGTAGCTTTTGTCTATAACGGTGGCGAAGGTGCGGTACTGGCTGCGCCAGTGGTCAGGCGAACCATGGAAGCCTACTTTGAACTAAAAAAGATTGATGAAGGTGAATGAAAACTGAGGAAAGCCACCCCCATTTTTGCAACACAGGCGGGCGGGCTTTGCTATAATGGATATTTATGATTACTAGAACGACGAATCCGGAAGAACAGGCCGGCTACAAGCCCGGCAGCGAGAAAGATTCCGCCATCACGATCAAGGGAATTCGAGAAGGATTGCTGGTGACTTTAGGCGATGGTGACTGGGAAACTTTACAGGAACGGTTATTAAAACAGATCGAAGAAAAAGGGGCTTTCTTTCGCGGGGCGCGAATGGCGTTGGATGTTGGAAATCGTATCCTTCACGCTGCCCAAATGGGTGCTTTGCGCGACCGCCTTTCTGATCGTGAAATTTCTCTCTGGGCGGTCGTCAGCAATTCCCCGGTAACCGAGCGGACCGCTCAAGTTTTGGGATTGGCAACCCGACTTTCCACCCCAAAACCGGAGCGGGTTATCCGTCAGATGGATACCCAATTGCCCGGCGAGGATGCGATATTAATTCAACGGACGCTGCGGTCGGGATTTCGGGTTTCGACGCATGGTCATGTAGTGGTCATCGGCGATGTGAATCCCGGGGCAGAAATCATTGCTGACGGGAATGTTGTCATCTGGGGAAGACTGCGTGGGACGGTGCATGCTGGGGCGCAAGGGAATGAACACAGCGTAGTGTGCGCATTGGAAATGAACCCAACCCAACTTCGCATAGCCAATCTTTTTTATGCGCCACCTTCCAAAAAGAAAAATAAAGGTGCTGAAATGGCACGGGTTGTGAAAAATGAAATTGTTACAGAACCATGGAATACCAGGTGAATCAGGGGAGGAGAATGACTGCTAAAGTACTTACCGTGACATCCGGAAAGGGTGGGGTGGGAAAAACCACCACCACTGCCAATATTGCCGTTGCTCTGGCGGGCTTATCTTACAAGGTGGTTTGCATTGATGCGGATATCGGGTTGCGCAATTTGGACGTAGTGCTTGGACTGGAAAACCGCATCGTTTATGACCTGGTAGATGTTGTTGAAGGGCGCTGCCGTTTGCGGCAAGCGATGATCCGTGATAAGCGTTTGCCCGAACTTTACCTGATTCCTGCGGCTCAAACGCGGGATAAAAACGCCGTGTCGCCTAGTGATATGGTTCGTCTGTGCGATGAATTGCGCAATGAAGCAGATTGGATTTTGATTGACTCCCCTGCCGGGATTGAACGTGGTTTTCGTAATGCACTTGCCCCAGCGGATGTGGTGGTGGTGGTGACCAATCCAGAAGTTTCAGCCGTACGGGATGCAGATCGAATCATCGGCTTGATTGAGGCGGAAGAGAAGGGTCCTGCCCGTTTGATTTTGAATCGGGTTAACATGAATCTGGTCAAGCGCGGAGATATGCTCAACGCCGATGATGTGCTGGAATTGCTGGCAGTTGAATTAATTGGTATTGTTCCGGAAGATGAGGCAGTGGTTGTTTCCACCAATCGCGGGCAGCCGGTTGCGCTGGATGGCAAAAGCAAAGCCGGATTGGCTTTCCAGAATATTGCGCGACGCCTGAATGGTGAACAGGTGCCGTTCCTCAGTCTGGAAGAAAAGGATGGATTTTTTGCCCGCCTTGGCCGAATGTTCCGTACAGGAGGTGCTTGATTATGGCAGGCTGGCTGGAACAACTGCTGGGTAAGAAAGATAAAAGCGCTGAACAAGCCAAAGAAAGATTGAAACTGGTCTTGATTCACGACCGGACGGATTTGACTCCCCACCAATTGGAATTAATGAAAAACGAATTGCTGGAAGTTATTTCACGGCATGTGGCCATTGATCCCGCGGCGGTGAGAATTGATATGGCGCAGGACGGGCGGGAGCAGCGCTTGATTGCCGATATTCCGCTCAAACCCGCCAATGCCCGCCGGAGATAGCAATAAGAAAAAAATAAAAAATGTTGAGACGGGAAATCTGGCGTCATTTTGATTACTGGTTATTTGGTGCGGTATTAATCCTGAGCGTGTTTGGGATTGTGATGATCCGCTCAGCCATTGCTGGCAACCAAGAACTGGCTGGTTCGGTACAAAGCCAGACCATTTATGTTGCATTAGGAATGGGGATCATCCTTGTTGTGGCCTCAATTAATTATCGAACGTGGTCTTCACTTTCCCGCTTGATGTACATTTTTGGGGTTGTGATGTTGATTGGGATTAATATCATTGGCGAAGCGGCGTTTGGCTCAACGCGCTGGTTTCGCGCAGGTGTGATCAACATTCAACCATCCGAACTGGCCAAGATCATCATGATCATTGTACTGGCAGATTACTTTTCCCGTACAGCCGGTCAGCCAAAGAACTTGATCTGGATTGGTAAAAGTGCGTTGATGACCTTTGGGATGGTAGTCTGGATTTTACTGCAACCCAACCTGAGCACTTCCATTGTGGTCATTGTTATCTGGTTTGCGTTGTTGTGGATTAGCGGCTTGCCCACCCGCTATATGATTATTTTTGGAGTGGCTGGTATCTTGATTTTTGCGGCGCTGGTCGGCTTGCTGGCAGCAGGTGTTGATGTGCCATTTATAGAGCCGTATCAGGTCAATCGGATCGTGAACTTCTTGTTCCCGGACCCAAACGCCCGCCATGGTGAAACCTACAACATCGAACAGGCTCTGATCACAATTGGGAATGGCGGGTTGTTCGGGAAAGGATACGGAGCCGGCACACAGGTGCAGTTGCGTTTTCTTAAAGTCCGTCACACCGACTTTATCTTTTCGGCGATGGCGGAAGAATTTGGATTTATCGGCACCACCATGATTATCGGATTACTGGTTTTTGTGGTGATCCGCTGTTTAAGGGTGGCTCAAAAGGCAAGCGACACTTTCGGTAGTTTAATAGCTTATGGCATCGCTATATTGATTTTCTTTCAAATGGCAGTCAATATCGGAGTCAACCTAAACGTTCTGCCGGTAACAGGTTTGACCTTACCATTTATCAGTTATGGCGGTAGTTCGTTAATTTCATTGGTTCTGGGGATTGGATTGGTGGAAAGTGTGGCTGCCCATAGCCAGACCTTAGATTTCTGAAATTTTCAAGGAGCAATATGGCTGAATCATTATCACCTGTGCGTGTCCGTTTTGCGCCTTCACCAACCGGGCATTTACACATTGGGGGGGCGCGTACTGCGCTTTACAATTACCTGATTGCCCGAAAAACTGGCGGGCAATTCATCTTGCGGATTGAGGATACCGATCGGAAACGTTATGTCCCCGGCGCTGAAGAAGAAATCATTAACGGATTACGCTGGCTTGGATTGGAGTGGGACGAAGGTCCAGATAAAGGGGGGCCTTTTGGCCCTTACCGCCAATCGGAGAGAAAAGAAATTTACCAACGATACGCCCGCCAGCTGATTGAAGAGGGGAAAGCCTATTATTGCTTTTGTTCATCGCAGAGATTAGAGGCGGTTCGGCAGGAGCAGTTGAGCCGGAAAGAATCACCGCGCTACGATGGTACCTGCCGAAGACTTGACCCGGGTGAAGCAAAAACGCGTGCAATGGCAGGTGAACCGCATGTGATTCGCTTCAAGACGCCGCAGGAGGGAACCACAACGGTCACCGATTTGCTGCGCGGAGAAATCACGGTCGAGAATCGGGTGTTGGACGACTACATTCTGGTCAAATCGGATGGGTTGGCTCTATACCATCTGGCAGCAGCGGTAGATGATCACCTGATGAAGATTACGCACGTTATTCGCGGTTCAGAATGGTTGCCCACCTTTCCATTGCATGGTTTGATTCACCGTGCCTTTGGCTGGCAGGAACCGGTCTGGGTTCACCTTTCTGTGTTCCTCAAACCGAGCGGAAAAGGCAAGATGAGCAAACGGGAATCAGCGGAGTTAATCAAGGATGGGTACTCCATTTTCATCAAGGATCTGCAGGGTTTGGGTTATTTACCCGAAGCGGTGGTCAACTGGATTGCGCTGATGGGCTGGAGTTATGACGATCATACTGAGTTCTTCACTCTGGAAGATTTAATCGAAAAATTCAGTTTGGAGCGATTAAACCCTGCGCCGGCAGCCATTAATTTCACCAAATTTGACCATTTCAATGGATTGCATATTCGCCATTTACCAATTGAAGAACTGGCCAAACGGGTCAAGCCGTTTCTGGTGGATAAGGGATTTGCGGTATCAGACGACGTGTTACTTAAAATAATCCCATTGATCCAGGAACGCTTGCACACCCTGGATGAGGCTCCTGAAATTGCCGGTTTCTTTTTTATGGAGGATGTTCAGCCGGCTGCTGAGGATTTACTGGTAAAAGATTTGACGATCCAACAGAGTCGCGAACTGGCCGAAAAGGTTTTGGAAATCTTGAGAGGTTTGCCGGATTTGCAGGTATCCACCGCCGAACCTCCTCTGCGCCAATTTGTGGAAGAAACCGGCTTGAAACCAGCTCAGGTTTTTGGGCTGATACGGGCGGCGGTTACCGGTCAAAAAGTCAGCCCGCCATTATTTGAGAGTATGGAAATTATCGGGAAAGAAACCGTGATTCAAAGAATGGAAAAGGCGGTTGTCTTCCTGAAACAAATGGAAGAACAAGCCGCCGCGCAAGCCTAGACAGCCTTATGGAATAGTGATAGAATGTGGCACGTTAGATTTGGGGGCTCGTCCAACGGCAGGACAGCAGACTCTGGATCTGTTGATAGGGGTTCGAATCCTCTGCCCCCAGCCTGATGGCGTAAGCACCCTTTCGAGAGGGTGCTTTTCTCTAATACACAGGAGGTTTACTGATGACCGATCAAACCCAGGAATCCAGCAACTTTATACTCGACGCGGTGAGGGAAGACCTCGAATCGGGGAGATTTAATTATGTGCGTACCCGCTTTCCGCCGGAACCAAATGGTTATCTGCATATAGGTCATGCCAAAGCCATTTGTATTGATTTTGAGACCGCTCAGGCATTTGGCGGGACTACCAATCTGCGCTTCGATGATACCAACCCGGTCAAAGAAGATGTGGAATATGTTGAAGCTATCAAGGAGGACATCCGCTGGTTGGGGTTTGATTGGGGCGATCGGGAGTATTATGCCTCGGATTATTTTGAACAATTGTATGAGTTCGCCGTTCAACTGATCAAGAAGGGGAAGGCGTATGTATGCCACCTCAGCCCGGAGGAAATCCGCGAATACCGCGGCACACTGACCGAGCCGGGTAAAGAAAGCCCGTACCGCAATCGAACGGTTGAAGAGAATCTGGACCTCTTTGAACGCATGCGTAAAGGCGAATTTCCGGAAGGGGCGTGTGTTTTGCGCGCCAAAATTGATATGGCTTCCGGAAATATTAACATGCGCGATCCAGTGATGTACCGGATAATCCATGCACCGCACCACCGAACCGGAAACAAGTGGTGTATTTACCCCATGTATGACTTTGCCCATGGTCAGTGCGATTCGATTGAGGGAATTACTCATTCTCTTTGTGATTTGGCGTATGAGGATCACCGGCCGTTATATGATTGGTTTATCCGCGAGTTAGGCATTTTCCCCAGCCGGCAAATTGAATTTGCCCGGCTCAACCTGACCTATACCATTCTCAGCAAACGATTCCTCAAGCAGCTGGTTGAGGAGGGGCATGTGCGCGGATGGGATGACCCTCGAATGCCGACTTTGCGCGGGATGCGCCGCAGGGGATACACACCCGAAGCAATTCGCAAATTTATCGGCATGGTGGGGGTTTCCAAAAAAGAAAGTGTGGTGGATGTTGCCTTGCTGGAAAGTGCGGTGCGGGATGACTTGAATCTTCGTGCGCCGCGCGTAATGGCGGTCATTGATCCGGTCAAGTTGATCATCACCAATTATCCCGAAGGACAGGTCGAGGAACTGGAGGCCATCAACAATCCCGAAGATCCCTCCGCAGGTACGCGCAAAGTACCCTTCAGCCGAGAACTTTACATTGAACGCGACGACTTCCGCGAAGAACCACCCCCGAAATACTACCGCCTCGCTCCGGGACGGGAGGTGCGATTACGGTGGGGTTACATTATCAAGTGCGTAGATTATGTCAAAGATCCGCAAACCGGTCAGATTATCGAAATTCATTGTACCTATGACCCTGAAACGCGCGGCGGATATGCCCCAGACGGCCGAAAAGTTCAAGGGACGATTCATTGGGTTTCAGCCCCCCATGCACTGGATGCCGAGGTACGCTGGTATGACCGCCTCTTCACCGTTCCCAATCCCAATCAGCCTGAAGAGGGGAAAACCTTCATGGATTATTTGAACCCTGAATCGATGAAAATCATCTTGGGATGCAAGGTAGAACACAGTCTTGCTCAGGCAAAACCGGGTGATCGTTTCCAGTTTGAACGCAAGGGATTCTTTTGCATGGATCCCGATTCTACTGATTCAATGCTGGTATTCAACCTGACCGTAACCTTGCGCGATACATGGGCAAAGATTGAACAAAAAATGAAATGAATCCGTTTAGGATAAAAAGAAAGGCACTCGAGTAAAAAAAATCGAGTGCCTTTTTGTATTAGGAATTCCTTTGAATACCCTCTATATTATTTACTAAAACAGTAGACATTATATAATGTGATTACTGGTGTATGCATGGATGATGAACCTCTCTTTACGCTTAATCGGTTTAAGGTCGTTTGGATTGGTCGTTTTTTCTGTGTAGTTATGCTCTTCTTGATGGGGGCGTTCTTTATTGATCAGGTCGAATTCCTTTTTCAACAGCCAGACCTTATCGAGAACAATTTTCCCTTCAACCTGATTTTTCAATTTGGCTTGATTTGCGGTTACATCATTGCCCTGAAAAAAGAGAAACTGGGATCTATCCTGATTGTTGTTTTTGCCCTGTTGTTCTTGTGGACGTTGGCAATTCCCAAGATATTTGTTTTCTTTTTTATAACCCTCATTTCACCCCTATATTTTTTTGCTTATCACTGGTGGCGCGAGTCGAGATTGGATTCGGGAGAATAAGCCAGCGCAACCGGGGCGGGGGATTTTTGGGGAATGCGCACAAAGAAGAAAAGGATTAACCAGGTTAAGAGTCCAAAGAGAGCCGAAACCAGAAAAGTCAGGCGATAGCTCATCAGATCTGCCAGCCAACCTCCCAAGAGGGGTGCCAGAATTGCACTGGGGGCTATCAGCGTATTTGCCAAACCGACATAGGTCGGTCGTTCCTGTTCAGTGCCAAATTCAAGGCTGACGGCTATTCCAATTGTCCAGAATACCGAGCTTGCCATACCGGCAAAGATCATGATGCCATAAAACCAGTTGTAATTAGGTGCAAGCCAGGCAGCCCCGGCAGCGATCACCGCACATAATGCACCGATCATTAAGACCGGTAATCGTCCCTTTCGATCTGCTAACCAACCAAAAGCCATGTTGGAAACAACCTGAATGATGAAGAGGATACTGGTCATAACTCCCGCGGCAACCTCTCCCATGCCGAGTACTTTAACGGCATACACCGTATAAAAAGCGGCTGCCATGGTTGCAAACTGAAATAGAATGCGGCTGATGATAAACCAGCGAAAAGGACGATCCTGACGGACGATGACCAAAACTTTTTGCCAGAAAACTTTTTGATCATCGGGGTCAGGAACAACCGGGTGATCCGGTTCACGGCTTAATGATAGAAACACCCAGGAGATGACCATCATCACGCTGGCGAGGAAAAAACAGATCATAAAATTGTTCGGGAATGGAAGGCGTTCCAATAAAAAGCCAGCCAGAATTGCTCCAATTCCACCCAGTAAATTGGCAGCGGCGGATTGTGCGCCAAAGAATGTTGCCCGTAAGTTGAAGGGGATAATTTTACCGATGAAATTCTGCCAGGCGTTGGCGGTCAGACCGCCACCGATCCCCTGCCAGATCAAGAGTGTAAAAGCAACTGCCAGGATGAGTTGATTGTCAATCGCCGGAGACCACCACGCCAGTAACCCCAGACCTAAAAAGGGCAGTCGTTCCTGCACGGTCATGAATAAAACAAACGGTTTAAAGCGATTCATGCGGCTGACCCAGCGGGCAGTCAACAATTGTGGAAATTGCCAGCCGACCGCATGAATGGCAGGCACCAATCCAATCAAGGCAGCAGAATCGGTGAAGTTGGCGATAAAAAGCGGAATTACGGTGCTAAAAGAGGCAAGCCCCAGCGCAAACCCAAAAAAACCTCCATCAAACAGGTTGACAATGGTGTTGAATCGCAAATTTTTTTGGAGGAGATTTTCCTGTGCCATTGCATCAACTTTCCACAAAAAAACCCCGGAATACCAGCCTCATCCGGGGTATCACCGTGAGGGTCATAGAGAGTTAAAATTCTTCTTCTTCGTCGTCAATCCAATCTTCGTCTTCTTCTTCCAGGTCTTCTTCCAGGTCTTCCCATTCCTCGATTTCTTCTTCGTCCCACTCATCTTCATGTTCACTTTCAGTAGTGGGAGAATAGGTGAGGCAACCCGAGTCTGGGTCAACTTCAATGAGGGCTGCACTGCAATAACCATCATCCAGGAAAGCGCAATCAATATAATGGCAGCGGATTTTTGGCATTCGATCCTCCTGAGGAGTTAAGATTCATTGCCGCTCGGGTCAATCAGTCTTTTCACCGAGTAAATAAATAAAATCAACATTGCGACTGCTGAAACCACACAGAACGGACAAATCGCTTTTATAACCGCAATTTCAAGGTACGTCAAGTAAGCTGAGTAAATGACCCCGATTAATGTGACACCAAAGAGAATAAAATCGGCATATTGATGAATCAGGCGGCTGCGTTGTTCAGCCCAAAGCAGGAGAAGGATAGCAGCATAAGCAAACAATCCCAGCAATGCGATGGGTATTCCCCATATTTCCGAATAAATACTGGTATTGACCGACCAGCAATCACCAACTCCCTGAATGCATAATGATTTATTGTTACTAAATTTGAGAACCGTCAGGTAAATTGAGTCGAGTACGCCCACCAGTGCTGTAAGCCATGCAACCCTTCTCCAAAGCCTCATTCAGGTTTCTCCACTACCGGTAATGGTTCGTTATCTAGAAGCCATGCCTGGACTGTTTCTCCGGCAGGCAATGATTTTACACCCGCCGGGATAATCAGTAAAGCGTTTGCCTGTACCAAAGAATATAAATTGCCTGAGCCCTGGTGACCGGTCAGACGGGCAAAGAATCCCTGCGGTGATTTTTGGACAATGGCACGCAGGTAACTTTCCCTTCCATCTGAGAGAACCGGATGTTCCAGAATGACCGGCAGGGTGGTGGGCGGAGTCGGCTCAAGTCCGGAGAGTCTGGCGATGACCGGACGAACAAACACCAGAAATCCAATGAATGCCGAAACCGGATTACCCGGCAGGCTGATGACGGGTAATCCCTTATATGAAGCATAGGTCAGGGGTTTGCCGGGGCGCATGTTCACCCGCCAAATTTTAACTTCCCCATGTTCTTCCAGTACCTGACGAACATAATCAAACGCTCCAACACTCACACCGGCAGAGGACAGGATTAAGTCAGCGTTTGCATTTTTGGCTTTCTCAAACAATTCCTTCACAGCCTGATATTCGTCTCTGGCTACGCCCAAACGGATGACTTCAGCCCCTTCGCGAAGCGCCAGCAGCCCTAACGAATAACTGTTGGCATCAAAAATTTTGCCAGGCTGGGGTGGGATACCGGGTGTCAGCAATTCATCACCGCTGGAAAATAAAGCAATGCGTGGTTTGCGAATGACACGGATGCGGTCAAGCCCGAGCGTGGCGAGCATGCCGATATCCTGAGGCTGGAGTTTTCTCCCTCGGCTGAGTAATTTTTGGCCGTTTTTGACATCCTGTCCGCGCGGGCGAACATTTTCACCCGGACTGGGGAAACGGAAAAAAGTTACTTGAGCAGGTAACGGTGCAGAACTATCACGGTAGGGGAAACTGGTGTCTTCTACAGGTAAAACGGCATCCGCACCTTGCGGCAAAGGCGCTCCGGTCATGATACGAGCAGCTTCTCCTCTGGCAAGCCGAAGGGAAGTATGAACACCAGCCGGAATGTCCCCCACGACGGGCAGGGTGAAATTTCCGCGTGAACCGGCACGAATATCCGAAGCAGCACATACAGCGAAGCCATCTACACTTGAATTATCAAATAATGGCAGGTCAAACGGGGAATGAATATCTTCAGCCAGAGTGCGGAAAAGCGCTTCAGATATTTCAATTTCTTCAGCCGGTAGAGGATTAAATTCAGAGAGAATTTTTGAAAGGGCGTGGTTGACTGAGATTAGGTCTGTCATGGATATGCCTTAAGAAATCAGCCGGGATTGGTGCGATGGGCTTCCAGCACATTAGGAAGATTTTCGATGCGGGTCAGGACTCGGCTGAGTTGATTAATATCGCTGATTTCCAAAACCATATGGATTGATGCCAGATTATGGGTAACCTTTAAATCAATGTCGAGCAAGTTGACTTCTTCATTGCTGATGATCATGGAAATGTCATTCATCAAACCCTGCCGGTCATAAGCCTTGACCAATACATGCACCGGGTAGGTTTGGTGAGGTTCACCCCAGGTGACTTTGACGATCCTTTCGCGTTCCTTCAGGCGTAACACATTGGGGCAGTCCTGGCGGTGAATGGTGGCTCCTCGTCCGCGGGTGATGTAGCCGACGATTTCATCACCGGGAGCCGGATTACAACAACGGGCGAAAGTGGTTAGTAAGCCTTTCAAACCGAGGACGGTAACACCGTTTCCACTGGGTTTTGTTTCTTTAGGCTGGTGCAGGGTAAAGATAAAGGGGTCTTTTTTGGCGTTTTCATCGCTGATGCGGTTTATGACCCTGCCCAGTCCAATATCGCCGCAACCAACAGCAACGTATAAATCTTCTGCGTTTTTGAAGTCAAAATCTTGTGCCAGTTTTTCAACGTCCACATCGGTGATTCCAAGGCGGCGCAATTCTTTTTCAAACATGGCTTTGCCCTGAGTCAGGTTCTGCTCGCGGTCTTGCTTCTTGAACCATGCCCGGATTTTGGATCTGGCTCGCTGGGTTTTGACCAATCCCAGCGATGGATTGAGCCAGTCCCGGCTCGGCCCGCCCTGTTTTGCGGTCAGAATTTCCACCTGATCGCCGGTTTTAAGGGTGTAATCTAACGTAACCAGTTTGCCATTTACTTTTGCTCCCCGACATCGGTTGCCGATTTCGGTGTGTACGTGGTAGGCAAAGTCAATGGGTGTGGAGCCGGCTGGCAGGTCTATAATATCTCCGCGCGGAGTGAAGACATAAACGCGGTCTTGAAAGACATCGCTTTTCATGCCTTCCACAAATTCCTGGGCATCTTCGATCTCTTGACGCCATTCCATCAATTTCCGCAGCCAGTTGATGCGTTGTTCGTAGAGTTCGTCTTTCGGCCCACGCTCCTTGTAACGCCAGTGAGCGGCAATACCGTATTCGGCATTCTGGTGCATCTCCATCGTGCGGATTTGAACCTCGAGGGGTTTGCCATCATCGTAAATTACTGCAGTATGCAGTGATTGATAAAAGTTATCCTTGGGGGCAGCAATGTAATCATCAAATTCCTGCGGGATGGGACGCCAGTGGGTATGAATGACGCCCAAGGCAGCATAACACGAAGGAATATCTTTGACGATGCAGCGGACAGCCCGCAAGTCACGAACCATCTCAAAGGTTTTGCCTTTTTCGGCCATCTTTTTGTAGATGGAGTAAATGTGCTTTGGGCGCCCGCTGATTTCAGCCTTGATGCCGTTCTCTCGCAGGATGGTTTGCAGCCGCTGAATGATCTGCTGAATTTGTCGTTCGCGGTCCTGGCGGCGTTCAGCCAGATTTTCGGCAATTTCGCGGTATTTTTCGGGATTGACATAGCGGAAGGCCAGATCTTCCAGCTCCCACTTGATTTGCCAGATACCGAGACGGTTGGCCAGCGGGGCAAAGATATCCAGCGTTTGCTGGGCTATGCGTTTGCGTTTTTCTTCCGGCATGTAACCGAGTGTACGCATGTTGTGCAGCCGGTCTGCCAGTTTTATCAGGACTACCCGGATATCATCCCCCATTGCCAGAAAGACTTTGCGCAGGGTTTCGTTGGTCATGTCCTTGCGCCGGCTGCGAGAGGATGTTTCCACCGGTTCGGGTAGCAAATCCTCGTCGGCGATCAGGCTTTCCCGGTGCTGGTCTCCCCGCGAAACTCGCGGTAAGTTGGTCAATTTGGTAACGCCGTCCACCAGTCTGGCAACTTCATCACCAAATTCTTTGCGGATATCCTCGAGTGTGACGATTGTATCTTCAACGGTGTCGTGAAGTAAGCCGGCAATGACCACAGCCGGGGGAACCTGCATTTCAGCCAGAATGGCGGCAACTGCCAGGCAATGACTGACATAGGGCTCGCCAGAGGCGCGTTTTTGCCCCTGATGAGCGGTTTCAGCAAACCGGTAGGCACGCATCACCATTTCCCGGTCAACAACCGAGTAATTTTGCGGCAGAATTTCCATCAGGCTGTCAATTTTCATGCTTTGCCCGTTTATTTACTGATTGTAGTAAGTATACCTTTTCCCGCCTGACTTTCAAGATGTGGATTGAAAATATTCTACACCTTGATAGATTTGAGATTTTGCCCATTATTATGAACGGATACCAGGGCGGTTAAATCCGGCAAGGTGACGCGATCCAGGCTATCAAGGATGAAACTGGCTTCGGAAAGATCCAATCTTTTACTGATGGGATTGGGAATGGCAACACAAAACAATCCGGCGCGGCGGGCCGCCCTGATTCCATTCGGAGAATCTTCCAAAGCAATGGCCTGATGGACATCCACCCCAAGCAGCTGGAGGGCTTTCAAGTAAAGGGCAGGATCTGGTTTGACGGAATGTACATCTTCCTTTGTGAGGACTACTTGAAAATAGGGCAGTAGCCCAAGCCGTTGGAGGTGACCCTCTACCCACGTTCGAGGAGAACTGGAAGCAACCGCCAAGTGCAGCCCGGCATTTACTGCTTCCGTTATCAAACTTTCGACACCGGGCAGAGGCTGTAACCGATTGGCTTTTTGAATGGAACGTTTCTTTTGTTCTGTCCAAAGGGTTTCATTATCCGTGGTGATACCGGTTCTCTGGTATAGAATACCGGCAGCATCAAAGGCAGCTGCACTGGTACCCAGGCACGCAACCCACTCTTCAAATTTCAATTCTGCTCCAAATTCTCTAAAAATTTCCAGCCAGGTCTCAAACTCGGGACTTTCCGTGTCCACGATCAGTCCATCAAAGTCAAAAATTAAGGCGCGAATTGGTGATTCCATGATGAGTGTCCGGTAATGCAAGGATTAATTTTCCTCTGTTTGCCCACAGAGGGCGATGTCAATCATACCATAGGGTCAGGCCTATTTCAGTAATTCTTGTCCGGCAAATTGACGCTGAGGTGAGAGGATTTGGAGGATGATCTCATCCTCTGGTTCGGTGCGGTTAAGCACCAGACGGCTTAACAATTCTCCGACACCCGGCCCAAGCATAAAACCCTGGCCACACATCCCAACCGCAAGCAGCATATTGCGCGGGTTTTGCGCATAGCCAATGATTGGAAAACCATCCGGCGTCATTGGATAAAGCCCTCGCCATGTGCGGCGGACACGGATATGTTTCAAGCGGGGCATCACCTCTATCATCCGGCGTGATACCATCGGCAAAAACTGGCTGGTTTCCTCGGTATCGGTTCCCCAAATATTGGGTGAAGGAGTGATGCAAAAGACGATTTGACCGGTGAGATGCTGGTAAAAATAAAAATTCGAAGAACCCGGTGCCGGACGGATGTCCACGATCATCGGATGGAGAAAGCGGGTGACCGGTTCGGTGATGGCAGCTTCGTGAGAATCGGGAAAGACCGGCAGGTCAAGGCCGGCAAGTTCGCCCACCTGCCGGGCATGACCTCCGGCAGCATTGATAATGATATCGGCTGTGTAGGTTGCGCGGTTGGTGTGGACAGCTTTTATTTCACCATTTTTGAGGGTGAAATTTTCGATGGTTTCGTGAAAGTGAAATTCGGCTCCCAGACGACGGGCATGGCGGTAAAAAGCATGAATTGCCAGCATGGGGGAGGCGCTGCCATCCTCTGGCGAATAGGTGCCGCCCAGCAGGTCATTTGGATTTAAATCCGGTACGACTTCTAACAATTGCTTTTTATCCAGCCAGTGGATGTTCAAGCCAAAGGAATGCTGTTTGACCAGCAATTCTTTGAGGATTTTCTCCTCGCGTTCCCGGTAGGCCACAAACACATAACCGCCCGCGTACCATTCGATATCATCTCCATAAGTTTCTTGCCATGTTGAAAAAATATCAATGCTGCGTAAGCAAAGGCGGATTTTGGCCGGGTCTGAATGGGTAGCACGGATGCCGCCGATGGCGCGCTTGTTCGATTCCTGACCGACACTGGCCGCCCGGTCAATTACCAGTGTCTTGACTCCATTGCGTGCAAGGAAGAAAGCTGCGGGTGTTCCAATAGAACCTGCCCCAATGATGATGACATCATAATGCGTGTGGTTTGTTTCAGGCATGGTTATCTTCTTCCTCAGTTGGGATTCCGGCAAAAACGCCGAGAGGAACTTCGACAAAGAGAGGGCGGCGGGTATTTTCGGTTACCTGATCGAGGGGTACGCCCTCTTCGCGGAAAAGACGGAGGATTAAATTGCCACAGGTTTTTGAGCCACATGCTCCCATTCCGGCGCGCGAGATGGCTTTGATTTCGTTTATGTCACGGTAACCTTGTCGAATCAGAGAGCGGATTTCTCCCGCGGTCACGTGTTCACAGCGGCAAACGATGGTTTCATTCTCAATGTAATTCACGAATTGATCGAGAGGCCGGGTTACCTCAGGTGATTGTACGCGTATTCCGGCTATGCGGGTTGCAATTGGGCGAGGGGCTTTCACGCGGACGATCAGCGTGCGGTCATTGTTGGGAATGGCGTTTATCCCAACTATCGGCACATCGCCCAACTCCTCACCGTTGGTATCAATGACCCTTACCGTTTGTTTGCCTTCCAGACCTTCGCGGGTAAATTCATAGGGAATAGACACAATGGGGTTTTCGGCGTCCTTACGGCTGTTGACCAGTGTAATGGCTAACCCCGGACAACCTGCCACGCACTTCCCGCAACCTTTGCAGTTGTAATTATCCCCCACAAAGTGTGGAACACCGCGGATATCATCACTTTCAATGACAATCAATTCTAGAGGACAAAGGGTGGTGCAGGGATTGCAGGGGATTTCCTGCTGGCAGTGGATGACCGGTAGAATACCACCATCGAGATCGGGTAATTGTTCAGAATAGACCCTTCCTGGTCTGGACTTGAGGATTTGACTGGTCTGGTACCATTCTTGTGGAATTTCAACCTCCGCATGACCCAGATGACGGATGATTTCCAGGCCTTTGATTTTTCCGGAAAAAATCGCGGCAGAGGCTTCGGCAATTTCTTCTGCATCGCCTGCCAAAAAAGACGGAAGGTGATATTGGATGGCTTTTTGATGAAATTCATTGACCGGTTCTAAACCAACGGCGATCAGTACGCAGTCACATTCAAAAGATTTTTCTGTTCCTTTGATGGGTTTGAAGTTTTCATCAACCTGAGCAATGGTCACGGATTCCACGCGATCCTTGCCGTTGGCGCTCAAGATGGTGTGGGATGTGTAGATGGGTACACCCATGCGTGCCAGTTTATCTTTATGAACTTTGTAACCACCGCATTCCGGCAGGGCTTCAACCAGACCGACAACCTGAATTCCGGCTTGGAGGGCATGATAACCGGCAATCAGGCCGACGTTCCCCCCGCCGACAATAAATAATCTTTC
>NZ_JBRCOK010000085.1:0-5813 GCF_053501535.1 Bellilinea sp.
CCGTTACACCAACCGCGAAACGCTGGAAATTTTTGCCATGGTCACGGCCGGTAAAATCAACACCCTGCTGGTGGAACAGTTACAGCACAAAGGCATCAACGCTTTTGGGTTGACCGGTCTGGATGGGCGCTGGATGGTGGCGCACCGCAAAGAAGCCATCCGCGTGGTGGAAAACGGGCGCAAACGGGTGTTGCGCGATGATTACACCGGCAAGATTGAGCAGGTCAACCCGGCAATTCTCTCCCTGCTGCTTGGCATGGGGTTGACGCCGGTAGTTGCCCCGCTGGCGATCTCGCCTGCTGGCGAAGCGCTGAATGTGGACGCCGACCGCGCCGCGGCGATGGTGGCCGGCGCGCTGGGCGCGCAAAGCCTGATTTTACTGACCAATGTGCCCGGTCTGATGCGTAAATTCCCGGATGAAAGCACGCTCATTCATCATCTGCCGCGGGTGGAGGTGCAGCGCGCCATTGAATACGCCGAAGGGCGGATGAAAAAGAAAGTGTTGGGGGCGGCCGAGGCACTGCAAGGCGGCGTCAGCCGGGTCATTTTTGCGGACGGGCGCAGCGATCACCCCCTGCTGGATGCCCTGAATGGAAAGGGAACGATAATCGAATGATGGACATCATCGAAATTGAAAATCACCATACCTCCGGTTTGTACACCAAGCGCCCGCTGGCGATTGTGCGCGGGCAGGGGGCGCGCCTGTGGGACAGCGAAGGACGCGAGTATATTGACTGCGTCGGCGGGCAGGGGGCGGCTAACATCGGCCACGCCAACCCGCAGGTGGCACAGGCAATTGCCGAACAGGCGCAGCGGCTGATCTCCTGCCCGGAGATGTTCTACAACGACCGGCGCGCCGCCTGGGAAGAACGGCTGTGTCAGGTCAGCGGTTACCCGCGCGTTTTTTTGTGCAATTCGGGGGCCGAAGCGAACGAAGCCGCCATCAAGTTTGCCCGCCTGACCACCGGCCGCAGTGAGATCATCGCTTTCAAGCGTGCCTTTCACGGGCGCACGTTCGGCGCGCTTTCGGCGACGTGGGAAAAGAAGTACCGCGAGCCGTTCGAGCCGCTGGTGCCCGGCTTTATCCACCTGACCTACAATGACCGGCAGGCGCTGCAGGCGGCGGTCAGTGAGCGGACGGCTGCCGTGCTGGTGGAGGTGGTGCAGGGCGAGGGCGGGGTGAACCCGGCCAGCGCCGAATTTCTGTCAGTTGCAGAGCAGGTCTGCCGCCAGCACGGTGCGCTGCTGATTGTGGATGAGGTGCAAACCGGCTTTGGCAGGACCGGCAGGTTGTTCGCCTTTCAGCATTACGATTTGCGGCCCGATCTGGTGTGTCTGGCAAAGTCCATCGCCGGGGGCGTACCGATGGGCGCCGTGCTGATCGGCGGACGGATTGGCAGCCTGCCGCCGCAAACGCACGGTTCGACTTTCGGCGGCAATCCGCTGGCTTGCGCCGCCGCGCTGGCCAGCCTGAATTTTCTGCTGGAAAACCGCCTGCCAGAACGGGCTGCCGAACTGGGGGCGTGGTTCATCGAACAGCTGCGCGGGCTGTCTTCGCCGCTGATTCGCGAAGTGCGCGGGCTGGGGTTGATGGTCGGGATCGAGTTAAAGCAAAAAGTGACCCCCTATCTGCAGGCGCTGATGAGCGAAGGGGTGATGGCGCTGCCGGCCGGCCTGACGGTGATGCGCTTTCTGCCGCCGCTGGTGATTGAAAAGAGCGACCTTGAACGGGTGGTGGAAGCCGTTGCCAGCGTCCTTGCAAAGGAAGCCGCCGAATGGACGAAGTAGCCCTGCTGGAGGGTCTGTTACGCACCTACAGCCCGACCGGCGCGGAACAAGCGGCGGTGGCTTACCTGACGGAAGCAATGCGCGGGCTGGGGTTTGAGGCTGGCGTTGATGAAATCGGGAATGCGATTGGACGGCGCGGCGAAGGTGAGCGGCAAATTGTGCTGTTGGGGCATATTGACACGGTGGCGGGCGAAATTGCGGTGCGGCGCGAGGGCGACCTGCTCTACGGGCGCGGCGCGGTGGATGCCAAAGGCCCGCTGGCGTGTTTTGTGGCTGCCGCCAGCCAGACAGCCGTACCGCCCGGCTGGCAAGTGGTGGTGATCGGCGCGGTGGGCGAGGAAGGCGACTCGCGCGGGGCGCGCTGGATACTGGACAGGTACCGCCCGCAGTACGCCATCATCGGCGAGCCAAGCGGGTGGGAGCGGGTGACGCTGGGCTACAAAGGCAGCGCGCTGGTGAAATACCGCGTGGAGCAGGCCCTGGCGCACCCGGCCGCGCAGCAGGAAAACGCGCCGCAAAGCGCGGTGACTTTCTGGAACCGCCTGATGGCCGCCGCCGACGAGTGGAACGCGCCTCACGAGCGGGCGTTCGATCAGGTCACGCCCATCCTGCGCCGGATGCAGTCGGGGGAGGACGGCTTTCACGGCTGGGCCGAGTTGTGGATCAACCTGCGCCTGCCGTTGTGGCTGCCGCCGGCCGAGGCGCTGCGCCGGCTTGGCGAGCTGGGTGGTGAGGCAAGGCTTGAGCTTTTGGACGAAGTGCCGGCCTACCTGGCCGAAAAGAACACAATTGTGGTGCGCGGGCTGCTGGCTGCCATCCGCGCTGCGGGTGGGAAACCGGCTTTTGCCCTCAAAAGCGGCACCGCCGATTTGAATCTGGTGGCACCGGTGTGGGGCTGCCCGGCGGTAGCCTACGGACCGGGCGATTCCAACCTCGATCATACCCCCCACGAGCACATCTCGCTGGCGGAGTACCGCCGCAGCATTGAGGTGTTATCCCGCGCCCTGAGGTTGTGGATGCAGCCGTAGACGGGAGGCGAGGGGGTTGGGCTAAAAGGAACGAGGGTTCAAGCAGACATCAAAATAGGGTGGCGACTTTCTACTGTCATTGGAAGATAAAAGTTTTGAAGTTCTACCGCAATATACTTTGGTTTTTCAGCCCTTAATCAAAAACCCACCGTATTTGTGGCAAATACATCATTTTGACAAGCGTTTTTAGTTGAATAACTGGATAATCGCCCCACAAAAAGTGATCATTACTGCAAAAAAATTTTTATCAAAACCTCCCACCACATGATTCGCAACTTTTTTTGTCAATTCAAGATCATAAATACTTGGCTTTTGTAATTGAGTTTCAAATTTCTCGAAATTCAATAAAATCGTTGGTTCTCTTTATTATAAATTATTTACCATCTAACAATACGTTCGCCAAAATCTGAACAACGACCTTTTTCACCATATCTGGCGGCACTTCAATCGGACAATACCCATATGTGACACTCCGTAAAGCCAGTAACGAAATTGGCGAAGGTGTTATCTTTGGAATTGGGATTGATCACTCAGACGTATGATTATTCTAAAGACGAATGTATAATTTTCTTAAGGTTTGTTTTCTGATGAAGGTTTGAGATAATTCAGAATAATCACAGTGTAGCTTTCCTTCTGGGGCTGGCTGTACGGTCGTAATGCCTCAAAAGAAAATGTTACTTTAGAGGGATCGATGGCTCAAATGAAAATGTTGCCGAACGATTTTCCATAATTTTGCCAAGTTTTGGTCAATCTGCCTGCGTAGTTGGACAGGATTAAGGTGGACAAACTGGTTCGTCAAGCTAAGCTTATCTGCTACTGAAACCTGATCCGCTACAAGAACCCGACGAAAAGAGGTACTGGCCTGATCATACTGTTTGATGGTTCTGCCGTCAACCTGAACCTTACCAATCAATTTGAGTACGGGCTGGAAGAAATTGACATACAGGCGCAAGTCGGCATAGATGGCGGCCAGCAGGTCGCGCTCTTCAGGAGTTTCCCGACGGTCATAGCCGACCGTATGGCGCACGACCGACCAATTCTTTTGTTCCACGTGAGCCTGGTCATTCTTTTGGTACGGCCGGGAGCGAGTGAAAGTGATTTGTTCGTCCAGGCAATAGCGAAGGAGCGTCTCGTTGATGAACTCACTGCCATTGTCTGAATCGATACCCAGCAAAGGGAAAGGTAGCCGCAGGCGCAACTCGCTGATCGCTTGAGAAACCGCTGCCTGGGTCTTATTGGGCAGGGCAAAACACTCGGTCCAACCGGTGGAAATATCTGTCGCCGTCAAGGTGTTGAGGTAGACCCCCTCCACACTCTCGCCGCAATGCGCCACCAAATCCACCTCGACAAAACCAGGCCGGGCATCATCCCACTCATTCCATTTTCGCACAGCGATGGCATTCTTGAGCAGGGTCCCTGGTTTGGTCGTAGATAATCCCCGTCGTTTCACAAAGCGCGCCCCTTGCAGACAGCGGTCTATGGTTGCCCGGCTCATCCCTAGCAACAGGGCTTTGGTTTCTGCCGACAACAATACCTCCTGATGCCGTTCCAACACGGTCACGATCTCGGGCAGAAAGGGCTTCAACCTTTTCGAGCAAATCCGCCCGCAGATTTCCCAGATATGCTCCAACACCCTGACCACCTCGCCTTGATAGATCTTTCTGCGCCCGGTTTTCTTCCGTCCCTTTGGCTTTGGTCCATGCTCGAGCAGTCGGATGGCGTATTTACGATGGTAACCGGTTGCTGCCACAAATTCATTCAGGATTTGGGTTTTCTGGGCTCGATTGGCTTTCAAGTATCGCGGCCAGACTACTTCGACCAGCTCTTTTTTACTGCGTTGACTCATCATAGGCTCCCTCTGCGGACTTCGTGATCCGCTCTAGGGTAACATTACTTTTGAGCCAACGTTATCCCCTAAAGTTAGATTCTTATTGAGGCAATTCGCGGTAAACATGCGGTATATCCGAAGTCTGTATAATTAATAGTTGGGCGGTTTTCGCAAGACAGGAGAGAAGAAGGTGAACACAAGAAGGTTGACATCAATCATCCATGTGACAATAGTTGTGCTGTTGTTGAGTGCATGTGGTACGGTTGGTACGGTGGCACCCACCCCTGAAGTGATATCAGATTGTTTTCAATCGTTCAAGGTTGCCGCTTGGCAAGACCTCAATGGAGATGGCCGGTGGGACGTATCTGAGCCGCCCCTGGAAGGTGTCCAGTTCGACCTGCGGGGCATATTTGCACAGAAATGGGGTCCCGATCCCGATTCCAGCAAAGGGGAGGGCTGGTTCAGCATCTTGATCTGGTCACCCGGCGCTTGTATTAAACAAGAATACACGATTACTGCTATTCCTCCGGAATCGTATGAGCCGACGACTCCCATTACCGTCACCTTCTCCGATTCCTTGCCCTTTGAAGCGCAGTTCGGGTTCCATGCCGTCATAAAGTAGAATGTAGACTGCTTGACAACCTGGCATATTTCGGATGGTAGAGCTTTCATATCGAATCCCGAAACAGCAGTACTAAGTGCAACACGATGCAAGGAGAAATCGCTCAAAGAAGTTTTCCTCCATCGGCATAGTAGCAGATGCCGCCCGACACGCGCTTGCACCCGACACGTTCCGCTTCGCTCCGCGTGCGGGTGAAGCGCAGGCCGTTAGCCACCTTTCTTGCAAAATACTATGCGCGTTTGTCTCATACCATTACGAATTGAAGTCAGAAATCCAACTGCAAATTTGCAACATTTCCAACAAAGGCTAAAGGAAGTGTCGCAATGGCAACCCGATATTGTTTGTTTACCTGAATGCGCTTTCACAGGCTATCTTTACAACGAACAGGATTTTCAAAAGTTTGCCGAACCAATTCCAGGGCAAACTACTTCGGTAGTTTCCTCATTGGCAAGAGAACATCACTGCTATATTTGTTTTGGTGTGTTGGAAAAAGCGCCTGAAGGCGTTTATAGTTCCGCCGTCCTTATTAACAAAGCAGGTGAGATTG
>NZ_JBRCOK010000086.1:0-40470 GCF_053501535.1 Bellilinea sp.
CTTGCAAACAGATACCATCGTTTACACCAACTCGCCTGAGGGAGTGTATTTGCTAACCGGCACAGCCGCCAAACCCCTTCCAAGAAAATTCGACCTGACCCGCCAGAAACCTAACCCGGATTTTGAAGAAAATATGAAAAAGCTACAGCAAGATCTTTTTGAGGGAAAAGCTGTAATTGCTTATTTCTATTCTATTCGCAGTTTGGCTACTCCTGATGTTGATGAACTGAATCTATCTATTGCCAGTGAGATCTCCCGCCATCCGTTTTCGGATGGAGTTTTTATAGGAAACTAAAATCATTTTTATGACCAAAAACAATCTAATCAGCATAATCATCCCTGCCTATAATCAAGGTCACTATCTTGGCGATGCCATTCAAAGCTGCTTGAACCAGACCTATTCCGACATTGAAATTATCGTTGTCGATGATGGCTCAACCGATAACACGCCAGAAGTTGTCCAATCTTTCCACAACTTAAGAATTCAATATATCTACAAACAGAATGGTGGGCTTTCCAGTGCCCGTAATGCTGGCATTCGCGCAGCCGGTGGTGAATTTATCACCTTTCTTGACTCGGATGACGCTTTTTTGCCAGAAAAATTGATGCTCTTGATGGAAAAAATGAATGAAAATCCAGAACTCGGTTTTGTTGCCGGTCATGCTTTGTTAATTGACCAGCGCGGGAATGTCATCCCTAATAAATTTGAAACCTATCTCCCTTCCCCTATCCACAACCTTATCCTTGGCAATCCCTTTCACGTCGGCAGTGTGCTGATCAAGAAAATCTGGCAGGAAAAAATCGGTTATTTTGACGAATCGCTCCGCTCCTATGAGGATTGGGACTTCTGGCTGAGATTAGCAATTGCCGGTTGCCCCATGGATGTCATCCCTCTTGCGGTATCTCAATACCGTTTTCACACTGGACAAATGACTCGCAATGGCGAGCAAATGACCAAAGCCAATCTGGCAGTGCTTGAGAAAACCTTTTCCTACCCTGATCTCAATGAAGATTGGCAGAGAATGAAACCCCTGGCTTATGCCCACGCGCATTTACGAGCCGCAGCGCACGGATACTTATCTTCAGATTTTCAATTTGCTCAGGAACATCTAAAGAAGGCGCTGGTACTCGATCCAACTCTTGTCGAGGATGGCTATCGAAGGATAAAAAACATATTTTCCGGTTGGACCGACCTTCCTAAAACCGATGATGCGATTTCATTCCTGGAACGTATATATAAAAATCTGCCTGATGAATTAAACGGGTTGCAAAAAGAGTATCGGCACGTGATTGGCATGGCTGCCTTGAATCAGGCTTTTATCTACTACCATCACAAAAATTATCCAAAAGCACGCCGATCGGCATGGAAAGCATTGTTCACGTTCCCATCATTATATAAAAATTTTGGGGCTTTCACGGTTTTGGTTAAGTCAGTTTTGAAAAGCCCGGTCCCAATAATCAATCCCCACCTGGAGGACCGTTAGAATGCGGAAATTCTTCTTTAGTTCACAAGTTACCCCTTTTGTCATTCTATTCATAGAACGCGATGGCAGCACTTATATGATCAGTTTGATGACTTCCCATCCCCAAATCCAATCTGTTTACGAGCGATTTGCTGTCTTAAAACAAAAAGGAGCAAGCGGTAAAGATCAAATTGATTGGGCGCGAAAGTTTTATACACCATCCTTTATCTCCAAATATGGGGCATCCGGTTTTAAGACAAAACTGGTGGATATTCTGGACAAAGATTCGTTTATTCAGTTGCTATTAGAAAAAAATGTCCGAATAATCCAGATGCAGCGGCGAAATCAGATCAAAGCTGTAATCTCAAGAATTAATGCAAAAAGATTACACGATGTAACGGGTAACTGGAATCTATACAACGAAAAAGAACGCTTGCCTGCATTTGAAATAGACCCCGATGTTTTTCATCAATATCTGCTCGAAAGAATTCAAGCAGATGAGGATTTGAACAACTTTACAAAAGAACTCAATCTGCCAAAGTTAAAAATTGTTTATGAGGAACTGCTGGTCAACCGTGATGTTGTACTTTCACGAGTATTTGATTTTTTAGGTGTTGATCCTTTTCCGGTTGAAGGAAAAACTCTCAAAAACACCAGCGATGATCTCAGGGATGTGGTATTGAATTTTGAACAACTTCGGTCAAAATATCTTAATACCCCATTTGAAACAATGTTTGACGAAGTACTCATTTGAAAGGCAAATCATTATGCCTGGAATTTATGGCTTTAAAAAAGAAATTTCTAATCCCGAAAGCCAGACACTCATTGAAAAAATGTCTTATGGCCTGGACTGGGAAGATCGCTTTATACGGCATTTCGAAAGCGGTCAGGGTTGGGGTATTGGCAGAAACACCTTAGGAATTCTCAATAAAAATAAACAGCCCTTATGGCACGAAAACAGAAAACTTATTTTGGTTTTTGAGGGCGAACTTTATGATACCCAACCTATAAAGAATTACCTCGACCAGAAAAATTTGCCTCGCAGCACCGACGAGGAAATCATCCTCAGTTTATATTTTCTAGAGGGTGAAAATTTTGTTAATGGCCTAAATGGAGCGTTTTCTGCCGCTTTGTTTGATCACCGAAACAATACCATTATTGTGATGAACGACCGACTGGGTTTATATCCGGTTTATTATGCAAATTTTGGATCGACCCTTTTATTTGCCTCTGGGGTTAGAGCCTTGCTGGTAGACCATACGCTGCCTCGAGTCATCGATCAGGTTGCAATTCAGGAATTTCTTACCTTTGACCACGTTTTACATCAAAGAACCTTGTTAGAAGATGTGAAGTTACTCCCTCAGGGCAGTATCCTCAAATTTCAAAACAATTACCTTACCGTAAAACCATACTTTCATTTTAACTTCACGGATGTTTATCCATTTTGCGAACCGCCCTCTTATCAAGAGCGTTTTCTTTTTGAAATTAAAAGAGCGGCACAGCGACAATCTGGCGGAGACCACCCCAAAGGATTAATGTTATCAGGTGGGCTGGATTCTCGCTTTTTGCTGGCACTCCTCACTGAAACACTTGGTTCATCCAATCTTCACACCTTTACTTGGAGTATTCCCGGCTCAGACGATGCCCGTTACGCCAAAGAAGCAGCCAATAAAACGGGTGCCAAGCACCACTTTTTTGAACTGAAACCAGACTGGCTGTTAAAAAAAGGTGAAAAGGCAGTCAAACTGACTGACGGAATGGGAAATCTCGTAAACCTTCATGCCATAGCAAATCTGGAAGAAGAGATACAATTTGCCCCGGTCATTTACAAAGGTTTTATGGGTGATGCGATGTTTGGCTTTGGTATACGCCCTCGTTTTTGGGCTAATTATGACCCCGAAACCGAAATATCGGAACATTTACAAGCCTACCGAGATTACCGTGTCTTGACATTTGACTTGCCAGAACATCCCGGCATATTCACTGACATTTTTTTATCAAATGTCAAAGATGGATTGATCCAAGATTTTAGAAATGGTATGAGGTCGAGCGGTGTTCGTCAACTTGCCACTCAGCGATTGTATTTTGACCTTACTCAACGCGTACCCCGCATGACTATAAATGGCGTGCTTGTGGCAAGAGATCGGGCAGTCATTCGTTTACCCTTTACAGATAATGATCTGGTAGATTTTTCGATGACCATACCGCCCTATTTAGCGTTTGAACGCAAATTGATGATAGATAGTTTTGTCCAGGCTTACCCGAAATTAGCACGTATTCCCACCCCTCGCGATCATCTGCCTTTGACTCACTGCGCCAGAGAAGTAGCGCTCAGAAATATGCAATTTATTCGATGGCATCTGCGTAAAGCTGGATTTGGCTGGCTTGCTGGACCTGAAAACCGCCCCTATAAAGATTACCACACATGGTTTCGAACTACTTTGAGAAATTGGGTAGAAAGCACTTTGTTATCCAGGGAGTCGCTGGGACGTGGATATTTAAAACCCGAAAAAATCAAACAGATTGTAAATGACCACATGGCTGGGAAAAACAATGCTGTGAAAATTGGAGCATTAATGGCTATTGAAATCTGGCACAAACTTTATTTGGATTGATTGATCCCATGAAGATTGGTATTGCAATCAATGAAACCTGGGCGTTTTTTCACGAAATTTATGATGATTTGAAAACCCATCATACCGTCCATCTATTCGAGCCTCGTAAAACTGAATTTCCTTTCCTTCGTGAGCGGCTTCAACGAGGGCAGTTTGAATACCAACTAAAAAATTTCATAACCAGAAATGACGTCATATTTTTTGAATGGGCAAGTGAGTTATTGGCTGCTGCCAGCCGTTTACCAAAAACGAAACCCATCGTTACCAGATTACATCGCTATGAACTTTATCAATGGGGCCATCAAATTGATTGGTCAAAGGTAGATCGGATTATTTTGGTAAGTGAAGCAAAACGGGAAGAATTCAATCAACGATTTTCCGGGCATGAAGAAAAAATCCGCGTCATACCCGAAGCAGTAAATCCACAAAAATATATTTATGAACCCCGCCTTTTCAAAAAAAACATTGGCATATTGGGGCATCTCACTCCACGAAAAAGAGTTTATGAACTTATACTCGCCTTTGCAGAATTAGGATTGGATAAAAGAGGATATCTATTACATATCGGCGGAGGACCACATCCTCGCTTTTTGGATTACTACGATGCAGTTATCAACCTGCCCTCACGGTTGGGAATTGAGAAAAGCGTGATTTTTTACGGACATATTCAAAATGCGGCCGATTTTTATAAACAGATTGAAATTTTTATCTCTAATAGTTATTCTGAGGGTTTACAAGTTTCTCCAATGGAAGCCATATTGAGTGGTTGCTACTGTTTTGCACATCACTGGCCAGGAGCAAAGGAATTACTTCCAGAAGAAAACCTGTTTTATACCGACGAAGATTTTGGACAAAAAATCTTTAATTTTGAAAGCCTTTCAGATCAAGAAAAACAGGTTTGCCAAATCCAATTACGATCTCAAGTTCTTGAAAAATGCAATAGCCACCTGGTTAGCGAACAAATTCGCAATTGTATTGAAGAACTAATGTCCCAATGAACATCGCATATCTGGCACAATTGAGCCCCGAGATTCGCACCCCCCCCTTTGATGGACCCGCCAACCATATCCGCCACATTATCCATGAGTGGAGAGAAATGAATCACCGGGTTAGATTCATTGGAGGAATAAATTCTATTTATTGGAAAAGCGATGACCTAAAAAATTTTGAGCCGATTGAAACCCAGCAAAAAAAGATCCTTGAGCGATCTCTACGCAAAATACAAACCATAACCCACTTGCCATATCTTAACTTTTTTGAGAGCAGTCATTTTTCCAGGATAATTTTAAATCAATTAGAAGATATTGATTGCCTATACGAAAGAGCAAGCTGGATGAGTTACGGCGGACTGTTGATTTCAAAGAAAATGGATATTCCATTGATTCTAGAATTTAATGGAGACCCTCTCCTTGATTTGAAATCAAAAGGACAGCTTCCCCGTGGTTTGCAGTTGGCCATTTCAAGCAGCCTTTTTCGTTTCACCCTTACTCGTGCAACTCACCTGATTGCCTCTGGTCAGGGTTGGAAAAATAATTTGATTGAAAAGTGGAAAATATCTCCCGAAAAAATAAGCGTGGTTGAAAATGGAACAATCCTGGTAAACCTTCTTTGCAGAGAAAACTTAGCCAACTTTCAGGAAAAATCCTCACAGTTTCCAATTAAGATCGCTTACCTGGGAGGTTTTTATCCTTGGCACGGGACAAAAATTGCAGTTAATGCTTTTCACGAGTTAATTCGCGAGGGGATAAATGCTCAATTCGTCATGATTGGTGACGGAAGCGATTTAGAAGACACCAAGAGGGTCGCATCATCGTTAGGCATTGAAGAGAAAGTAGTCTTTACCGGAACTTTACCACCCGAAAAATACGCGAACATTCTTGCTGGCTGCCACATAGGTTTATCTCCCTATTGTGGTTGGAGTGAATATTCGGGATTGAAATTATTTGACTACAAAGCGGCGGGCCTTGCAATTATTGCATCCGGTCAAAACGGACAACCCGAAACCCTTGTTCACAACAAAACTGGCCTAATTGTCCCTCCCTGCGATGAGAAAGCTCTGATAAGCGCGATGAAATTACTGGCAAAAGATCGCAACTTTACAGTCGCCCTCGGTCGGCAAGCAAGATTTGAGGCAGAAGCAAAACACACCTGGAGACATAGTGCCGAAAATATCATCAATATCATCAATCAATTTGTTGATATAAATAAAAAATGACCGTTCCATTGAACAATCCGCTCAAACCCGGTCTGGTATCGATAATGATGCCAGCTTATAACGCTGAAAAATTTGTCCGGGCAGCTATAGAAAGTGTACTGAGTCAAACCTACCCATTGTGGGAATTAATTTTGGTAAATGATGGCTCAACGGATCAAACCGAAAAGATTACCAGAGAATTCACCGATCCTCGTATCCGGTTATTTCATCAGGAAAACGCGGGCGAAGCCGCAGCCAGAAACCACGCACTTACAAAAATTCAGGGTGAATTTCTTGCCTTTCTGGATGCTGATGATTTATTTCATCCCTCTTTTTTAGCGCTCATGGTCAGCTACTTAAACCAGCACCCGGAAAAAGACGCGGTTTACTGCGATGGTTATTACATGGATACAAACGATAAAGTGCTTTCTTCCCTGTCCAACTTTCGGCGCGGGCCGTTTGAAGGCGATCTGTTCGAGCAGTTAGTCAGAGCCTCAGATGTATTCGGGCCACCTATGACAGTCATGCTGCGAAGCGACAAAGTTATCTCAAGCAACATTCAATTTGATCCCCGCATTGTAATCGGTCCGGATTGGGATTTTTTTACCCATTTATCGCAGTTTATGATTTTTGGTCATCTCAACCGGCAACTTTGTTTTTATCGTGTTCACCAAACCAACATCACTTTAACTGCAGGAAATGCAAGAAAAAATCACTCGCTTGCGCTTTGCCGCCTTAAAATGATTGATCTGCCAAGGTTCAACGATTGTAAAGAAGAAGTCAGAGTTTATGTATTTTATGACTTAATGGTTAATTTAATTTCTGAAGAGTTAAACTCTATCGAATGGCTGTTATCTCATCCCTCTTTCAATGGGCTTTCACCCTGTGAACAAAGCCGATTAATCAGACTCACAGTTATCAAGCAGATATTTTTACACTCCGGTAAAAGTGCCACTTTTAAGAAGTGGTTGAAAAAGGCCACCAGCCTGTGCCCCAACGATCAAAAAACTAACTTGGTGAGGTTGTTCTACAGCTTCAGTCCATCTATATTTCGTTTATTCCTGAACCTTAGAGAAACATTACGACCCAAAAATGCGCCGGCATCTCCATTTTCCAGCTGAGAAAAAATGAAAATCGCCATTTTCCATAATTTATCTTCAGGCGGCGCAAAAAGATCTTTGTTCGAGATTGTGAAACGGCTTAGCCGTCGACACGAAATCCGTGTTTATTCTCTATCCAGTGCAGATCATGAATTTTGTGACATACGACCATACGTAGAATCTCACCAGGTATATCCATTTCAAGCAGGCAAGCTCTTCCATTCTCCATTCGGCAGACTTAATTCAATTATCCGCGCATTTGATCTGGTTCGGCTAAGACACATCAACGAAATCATCTCAAACGACATAAAACGGCACGAACCCGACCTGATTTTTGTTGAACCATGTCGTTTTGAGAACGCTCCTTCACTGTTAAGATATATTTCGGAATTTGCCAGTATATATTACTGCCACGAGCCTTATCGGATTCTTTATGAAGATGCACCTCCACGCCCATATTACAATGGCAGATCAAAATTACGCCATACACTTGACCAATACGACCCATTCCTGACATATTTCCGAAATTATGCCAGAAACAACGATCAATTAAATATTCAAAAAGCAGGAAGGGTGTTTGTTAACTCCGCCTACACCAAACAGCAGGTCGAGAAGATTTACCACATTAAAGCCGAAGTAAATTATCTGGGTGTGGATACGACCAAATTCAAACCCCTCCAATACGTCAATAAGTCTAATTTTATTCTCTCGGTTGGATCATTAACTCCGTTAAAGGGATTCGATTTCATTATCCGCTCTATTGCAATGATGCCGACCAATGACCAGCCAGCCTTAATTATTGCCAGTAATTTTTCAAACACACAAGAATATGAATACTTGAATGATTTGGCTAATCAAAATCATATCAATGTCCAATTTTTAATCGGAATAAATGACGAAAAACTGGTTGAGTTATACAACAGCGCGAGGCTGACAGCCTACACCCCTCACCGAGAGCCATTCGGTTTGGTTGCTTTAGAGTCAATGGCATGTGCCACACCGGTTGTTGGGGTAAAAGAAGGGGGACTGCTTGAAACAATTCGAGATAAATTCACCGGATGCCTAACCCCAAGGGATGAAAAAATTTTTGCAATGGCACTTTTGGAACTTCTCAAAAACCCACAAAAATCTCATGAATATGGCCAAAATGGGTACCAAGAAGTTTTAGCAAAATGGAATTGGGACTCCTCTGTGCAAAATATTGAAAGCAATCTTATCTCTGTAACAAAATCCATCTCCATAAAAGCTCAATGAACAATCAAGATATCATAAAGTTCTTTTTACAAATTGCTGTCATGCTGGCTTGTGCTTTGTTCGCAGGACAAATCATGAGACGATTTCGCCAACCTGCTGTTTTGGGCGAGTTGATCGGAGGAGTAATCATTGGCCCAACAATTTTAGGCCTTTTATTGCCAAATTTTTATCTTTGGCTTTTTCAATCCTCGCCTGAAGTGGGAATTTTAAGGGATGCTTCAATAAAGATGGGGATGTTGTTTTTTTTGTTCATCGCCGGTCTGGAAATTAATTTTTCAAAGACCAATCATGTGGGCCGATATGCATTGATCATCGGGCTTGTTGGCACTGTATTACCCATTGCTTTTGGGGTGGCGTTGGTCTACTTGATTCCTCCCGCCTTCTGGGGAGAAATTGCAAAAAATAACTTAACAATCTTTGGCCTCTTCATCGGGATTAATCTTGCCAATACAGCCAATCCGGTTATTGTCCGAATTCTTCAGGACTTAAAACTACTCAAAACAGAAGTTGGAGCAATAACCCTTAATGCCACAGTGGTGGACGACTCCATCACCTGGACATTATTTGCAATCATGCTAAGTTTCACTACTCCACAAACGGGTGAGGTTTTTCTTAATACCAATCAAACCATCTTCTTAATTCTTGCTTTTTTCTTCCTCATGTTAACGTTGGGAAGGCATTTTGCCCCCAAAGCATTGAAAGTCATCAGGAAAACCCTGGCATGGCCAAGTGGTTTTATTGCCTTTACCGCATTAGCTATTTTACTGGTCGCATCAGTAGCTGAATTTTTAGGAATTCACGCCTTTCTCGGTGCATTCCTCCTGGGAGCAGTTGTGGCCGGTAAACACCCCGAGGCAGAAGAAGCCCACACTGTCATCTCGCAGTTTGTGATGGCTTTTTTCGCACCCATTTATTTTGTTTCAATTGGGATGAAAACCAATTTCATAGCCAACTTTGATTTTGGTCTGATGGTGATTATTTTGCTCAGCGCCAGTATTTCAAAATTCCTCTCGGTATTGATTGGTGGAAAAATTGCTGGAATGAAAATCGACCGGCAGGCATTTGCCATAGCCAGTGGTTTGAATGCTCGCGGTGCAACCGGAATAATCCTTGCAGGAATTGGTCTTTCCAATGGGCTCATTGACGAACGAATTTTTGTTTCGCTTTTTATAATGGCTATCACTACCTCAATTGCTGCCGGCCCGTTGATGACCTACTTCCTTGCCTCCCAAAAAACACCCCGGAAAGAAGCCGAGTCATCCCTTCCAGCCATTTCCAATACAGATTTTTAGTTCATATTTCTGGTGAGGCACAAATGAGTTACCGCTATCTATTACATGCTGCAATTTTTGAAAACGCACAATATATTCCAGACCGTCCAGCAGTTCGCTTTCAGAAAGAAGAATTGTCCTATCTTCAGTTGGCAAAAGCATCCAGGCAACTGGCAAACTTCTTAATTTCACGTGGAGTCAAACGGGGTGACCGAGTGGGAATATATATGAATAAAAACCTCTATTCGGCCGTTTCAATCTATGGAATTTTATCTGCCGGAGCCGCTTATGTACCTCTCGATCCTTTTGCTCCAATTGACCGACTGAGTTTTGTAATTAACGATTGTCAAATTCAATTCATTATCACCAATGATCAAAAAATGGAAAATGTCAAAGAAATCATCAGCAAGACATCTCTCCAGGGTTTGATCGGCGTTCAAAGCACCTCAGAAATTGATGTCCCCTCCTATTCCTGGGAACAAATATTTTCATTTCCATCCTTAACACCGCCCATACAACTGGTGGAGCAAGATCTGGCATATATCCTATATACCTCTGGCTCCACCGGAACCCCGAAGGGAATTATGCACACCCATCGAAGCGGACTTTCTTTTGCTGAATGGGCCGTCCAAACATACCAGATTTCCTCTGAAGATCGCATCAGCAATCATGCTCCACTTCATTTTGATCTTTCCACCTTTGATTTCTTTGCTTCCGCAATTGGGGGCGCAACAACTGTGATCATTCCCGAAGGATTAACCAAATTGCCCGCCAGTATGGCAAAGTGGATTCAAGACGAAAAGATAACAATCTGGTATTCTGTGCCTTTTGCTTTGATTCAAATGCTTGAGAGGGGTAACCTTGAATCCAGAGATCTTTCTGGCTTGCGATGGATCCTGTTTGCGGGTGAGCCTTTTCCAACCAAACACTTAAGAACTTTGATGAAGATACTCCCTTGGGTTAAGTTTTCTAATCTTTATGGACCCACCGAAACAAATGTGTGCACATACTATCATGTTGCTCCCTTGCCAGAGGATTCAGATGAGCCCATCCCGATTGGTATCGTTTGTGAAAATACCGAAGATTTGGTTGTGGATATTGAAGGTCGGCCTGTGGCGGAAGGCGAAATCGGAGAATTATTAATCAGGGGTGGTACGGTCATGAAAGGTTACTGGGCGAGACCAGACTTAACTGAAAAAGGTTTCTATCGTCGAAAAATGTTCGACTATTGTGAGGATATTTTCTACCGAACCGGTGATTTGGTCCAAAAAATGCCCGATGGAAATTACAAATTTCTGGGTAGGAAAGACCGCCAAATTAAAACCAGAGGTTACCGTGTGGAATTGGATGAAGTTGAAGCAATGCTCCTTTCTCACCCCACCATCCATGAAGCAGCTGCTTACCCTGTACCCGATGTTGAGGGGAGTAATCTTATTGAAGCGGCCGTTATTTTGATTGAAGGAGAGAGTATAAGCGAAGATGACATCATAAAACACCTTTCTGGGCGATTGCCAAGTTATGCAATTCCCACCAAAATCATCATATCTGATGATTTTCCGAGAACTTCAACTGGGAAGATCAATAGACGGGAACTGCAAGAAAGAGCAACAAGAAGAATTAATTCATGAATGAAAAGGAGAATGGGAAAATGGAAACTCAAACAATTATTCAAAAATTTATACTGGATGAACTTGCCAAGGGCCGAAAAAAGACAATAGATGTTAACGATGATTTGCTCGGCGAAGGCATCATTGATTCCTTGGGCATTCTTCAACTTGTAGCCTTCATTGAGGAAAAGTTCAATTACACTGTCCCAGATGAGGATGTGGTAATTGAAAATTTCATGAGCGTGAATGCGTTGAGTCATTATCTCAATCAAAAACTGGCATCAAACGGCTGATGCCAGTTCTGGAGCGGAAGATGGGGGATTTTGATTCCTGCTCCAAACGAGGCAAATAATCAATGACCAGGAAACTTCTTTTTCTCAATGGAATTGCGATTATTTTTGCTGTTTATCATCATTCTATATATTGGGCAGTTACGGCCATAAATTATTGGGGAGATCGTTTTATCAGCAGCGCTACCCCGGAATTGCTTTCGATACCCAATGTATTTTCGTTGTTTTTGAGAATAACCGATCAAATTGCCGGTAGTGCTGTACCGGCCTTTCTGTTCGTTTCTGGGTTTCTCTACAGTTTCTCCTTAGACCGGCAAACCATCCGCCAGAGTTATCGGCTTATTCAAAAACGGATTCTATATCTCCTTTTTCCCTATATCGTCTGGTCAACAGCTACTGTGGTATTTCGAGCAATTGAAGGCAGAAGTTACACCGTTGTGGAATTGATCAGGGTATATCTTCTCGGTGAGGCTGACGCGCCGTTTTACTACGTACCTCTAATTATTCAAATGATTATCTTATCCCCCTTTTTATTTAAAGCCGTTAAAAAATATCCTGTCGTAATTTTGCCAATAGCTTTTGTGATCCAGGCTCTCTCAAGTATTCCATGGTACTTCAAGGTTTTAGAGATTACCCCCTTACAGTCCCTCAATTTTTTAAATTTTTTCAAAAGCAGTTATCTTATTTCTCATCTCGTTTGGTTCTTAATCGGAATGGTATTTTTTATTTATCGGCAAAAAATAATTGCTTTTCTAAAAAAGTACCTTTGGGGATTTTTATTATTGATCGCATTCACTTTTTTTATTGGTCAACTTGAAATCCAACAATTGATGAATGTGAGTGGAAATAATTGGATAAATTCGCAAGCCTCTATTGTGACCAGATTTTTTTATTCTTTGCTCATTCTTGCTTTTGCAGTCTTTTGGGAGAATAATGCGTGGGTTTCAAGAATTGAATTTATTGGAGCCAGATCTTATGGAATTTACCTTAGCCATATCCTTACGATTGAAATCTGCGCCAGATTAATTTACCATATTCTTCCCTTTATATTAGGGCAAACCGTTATATTCCTTGGGATATTGGTGTTTTTAGGGGTTAGTATACCTTTACTGATCATGTATGTATCCAGGATAACACCGCTCAAGACCATCTATTCGTATTTGTGGGGTTAATTTCCAAACCCTTCAAAATCCAATAACCTTTTTAGTGCAACAACGGAGGTATAGAATGAATCAAGTGATTATTATCGGTGGTGGTCCGGCAGGCTCAGTCATGGGAAGTTATCTTTCTTTGGCGGGCATTAAGAATATCATTCTTGAATCTGCCATTCATCCACGCCCACATGTCGGCGAGTCAATGGTTACCTCATCAACAAGGGTATATAACGAAATTGGGTTCCTTCCAACCATGGAGAAGGAGGGCTTTCCTCACAAATATGGTGCATCCTGGCATGATATCAAAGGCAGAGGAGCATCCCACATCTGGTTTGATGAATTCCCACAGGAAGGAATCTCTCAGCCCTATACTTATCACGTCGACCGTGGAAAACTGGATCTGCTTTTACTAAAACATGCTGAAAAACTTGGCAGCGAGGTGTATGAAGGCGTTACTGTAAAACAAGTCTTATTCGACGAACGTGGTTATGCGGTCGGAGTACGTGCAAAATTTGCGGATCAGGAGATTGATTTACCTGCCAGAATGATCGTGGATGCCAGCGGGCGCAACACCCTGCTCGGAAGGCAATTGGGAATCAAGAAAAAAGATCCAATTTTTAATCAATACGCCGTCCATGCCTGGTTTGAAAACGTCAAGCGTGGTGAACCAGATACCGCCGATTTTATTCATATTTATTTTCTTCCAGTCGAAAGAGGTTGGGCCTGGCAAATTCCGATCAACGATCATATTACCTCAATGGGCATCGTTGCCGAAAAAGAGGTTTTTATGGAATCGAAAGGAGATATCGAAGGATATTTTTATAAATACGCAAACTCCAACGAAGGATTAAAGATGGCTCTCTCTGAAGCCAAAAGGATCAATGAATTTAAACAAGAGGGCGATTATTCCTATTCAATGGATAAATTTGTTGGAGACGGATTTATGTTAATCGGTGATGCCGCTCGTTTTGTTGATCCCATCTTTTCTTCCGGGGTTAGCATCGCATTGTATTCAGCAAAATACGGCTCACAATTTATCCGGCAAGCATTTGAAACCGGTGATTTCAGCGAAGCAGCTTTCAAACCTTATGAAATGAAGATGCGCGCAGGCGTTAGCGTATGGTATGAATTTATTCGACTTTACTATAAGCTGTTACCTTTATTTACCCACTTCATTCAGTCCAAAAAGTATCGTCTTGAAGTCCTGCGTCTTCTCCAGGGTGAAGTGTACGATCGAAAAGAGGTGCCTGTTTTGGCAGCAATGCGTCAATACATTGAAACAGTGGAGAAAACCGAGAATCACTTGTTGCGATCGAAGCTTACCAGCATTCCGATTGACGACTTACCTGAATTCACTCAACTATCCCAGGACTAAAAGGACCTTCCCTGACCAAAACTCTGCTTTACCTTAATGGGATAGCCGCTTTTTGCGTAATCCTTTTCCACAGCGCTGGTTGGGTAATGACTTCCATGTTTTCCTGGTATGCTCGTTACCCGGCCAGCACCTCCCCTGAAATTCTGGCTACCAGTCCCGCCTTTTACTTTATAAGAGCAATTGAACAACTGGTTGTATTCAGCATTCCGGCTTTTATTTTTGTGTCCGGTTACTTTGCTGCATTTTTGGCGGGACGCCAAGCCAACAAAATCAGTTACAGACAAACCATTTCCAGAATCAGAGGCTTGATCATTCCGTACCTGGTATGGTCAGTCCTTTTTATGGCCTTGGGTGTTCTTGAGGGTAAAAATTTTAGCCTCGATCGAATTGCAACCAATCTATTGCTCGGCACGACCACGCCAGCCTATTATTACGTACCTCTCATCATTCAGCTTTACTTAATCGCTCCGGTTCTCATCGCCTTGGCCAGGAGAAACTGGAAGGTTCTGATTTTCCTTACGGCATTGACTCAACTTCTGGTTCATTTACCCGCCAGTCTTTCCTTATGGGGAATTCAGAACGAATGGATAAACGCATTACCGCAAATCCCGAAATGGTTGTTTGTTTCTCGACTATTCTGGTTTTCAGCAGGAATTGTTACTGGTTTGCACCTTACAAAAATCAGACCAATACTTCAAAAAATGAATCCATTGTTCGGATATTCTGCAATCTTTTTTGTGGTAGCGGGATTTATCGAATGGGAAGTGTTCAAAGGGCCGATTCAAACACGGGAAACCATTATAGATTGGTTTTACGAGATTTCTGTGTTGCTTTACTTTTTAAGTCTGCTCGAAAGCAAGAAACTACCTCTTACAAAAACTTCCAATTTTCTTGGTAGCAAATCCTATGGGATTTATTTAGCCCATGTTCCCATCATGGAGGTTATGGCCAGGGGCATCTACCTGATCGCTCCCTGGGTATTGCCAAACCAACTCCTCTTTTTCATCCTGATTTTTATTACCGGTCTCGGTTTACCTTTAGTGGGAATGCAACTTTTTTCTTTGCCCAAATTAAAGCCTATTTACGGTTTTCTGTTTGGATAAATGAATCTTCATGTCAAAACGATTTTTACTGTTGAATGGTTTAGCAATTATCAATGTCGTCGTCAACCACTCCATTGGCTGGACGTACGTTGCCATGTTTTGGTGGGTTCATCGTTATACCCCTCTAACCTCCCCAAACTTTTCTCAACTTTACTCGCCAGATTATTTTATTTTAAGAGTTTTAGAACAGTGGATTATTCCCAGTATCCCGGCTTTTTTACTGGTTTCAGGCTTTTTTGTTGCTTTTAGTGCTGGCAGAAAAAAAGCACTTGAATGGAACTATGTATTAAGTCGAATCAAATATCTTATTATTCCGTACTTAATTTGGTCAGCCATAATGATCATTTTTAATGTTCTTCAGAACACAACCTATACCCCTGCACAATTGTTACGCATCATTATTACTGGTCAGGCAGCTGAGGCTTACTATTTCGTTCCCCTGCTCATTACATTTTATTTGCTATCCCCCCTTTTTATCCGACTGGTCCACTGGGATTGGAAGAAATTCCTGCTCTTTACGGCCACGCTTCAGATCCTAACTAAACTGGTTAATTACCCATTGATAATTGGATTGGACATTCCCTTTGCTCCCCTTTTTTCATTTCTAAATTCAGGATGGCTTTTTGTTGGTCATGTTTTTTGGTTTACTTTTGGTTTAGTGATTGGTTCCCATCAAAACGAAATTAAAGAATATTTTTTCAGGATTCGCTGGTTTTTGTTGATTCTTTCTATGGCTTTTTTTATCGTGGGAGTTATTGAATGGGAATGGTTATTAATACAATCAGGTCAATCATGGATAGGACCTCAAGAAACCCTCGTTGATAATTTTTATTCAATTGCAATTCTTGCTGCATTTATTGGATTCATCAACACTCGAATTCCCTTCAGTAAAAAACTTGAAGAATTAGGACCAAAATCGTTCGGGATTTTTCTCGCTCATTCGTTGTTTTTGGCCGTTGCTGCCAGAGGAATTTATCACTTATTGCCACAGATATTAGGCTTTCCGCTGATTTTCTTTGTAGTTTTGGTATTAGTCGGATTATTTGTTCCTTTGCTGATGATGAATTTGACCATCAAATCTTTCTTAAGACCAATTTACACTTATCTTTTTGGATAAATGAGGATAAAAATGTCAAAAGTTTTAGTCACAGGCGGAGCTGGTTTTATCGGTTCGCATGTTAGCGAACAACTCCTGGTACGCGGCTATGATGTAATGGTTCTGGATGATCTCTCGGGTGGTTTTGAAGACAATTTAGTCCCGGGGGTTCGTTTCATAGAGGGCAGCATTACTGACCCAATACTAATAAACAAATTATTTGAGGAAGAAAAATTCGACTATGTATATCACCTTGCGGCTTATGCGGCCGAAGGCTTAAGCCACTTCATCAAACACTTCAATTACACCAATAATCTTATAGGAAGCATTAACTTAATCAATGCCGCAATCAATCATGGAATCAAATGCTTTGTCTTTACTTCCTCTATTGCTGTTTATGGCGCCAGCCCCAAATTGCCAATGAGTGAAGCGGATTTTCCCCACCCGGAAGATCCCTATGGTATTGCAAAACTGGCAGTTGAGCAGGAATTACGTGTGAGCCACGAAATGTTTGGATTGAACTACATTATCTTTCGTCCGCACAATGTGTACGGAGAAAGACAAAATATCGGAGATCGTTACAGAAATGTAGTCGGAATTTTCATGAACCAGATAATGCAAGGAAAACCAATGACCATTTTTGGTAACGGTAATCAAACCAGAGCATTTAGCTATATCAAAGATATTGTCCCGCTAATGGTAGAAGCGATTCAAACACCAGCAGCCTTTAATCAAGTCTTCAACATTGGGGCAGATCAACCTTATTCGGTCAATGAATTGGCCTTTGCTGTCGCCAAAGCGATGGGTGTTTCGCCAAATATTCAATATTTACCTCCGCGCAATGAAGTCAAGGATGCTTATTCAACTCATGAAAAAATCGAAGCGGTTTTTGGCAAAAGACCGGCCACTTCACTCGATGATGGCTTGGAGGCAATGGCTGCATGGGTAAAGAAATTTGGTTCGCGCCAGTCCAAAAAATTCAAAAGCATTGAGATTAACAAAAACCTGCCTTCGGTCTGGTTGGAGTAGAATGACCGAACCACTGGTTGGGGTAATTATCTTGAATACTAATCGCAAAGAAGATACGTTGGCTTGTTTATCTTCCTTGCAAAAATGTCAATACCAGAATACTATCGTATGGGTATTGGATAATTCATCCACAGATGGTTCGGTTGAGGCAATTGAAAAACAATTCCCCCAAACCAGAATCATAAATCTGACTGAAAACAAAGGGTATGCCGGTAATAACAATGTGGGTATCTCTACAGCACTGGAGGCTGGCTCCGACTGGATTCTTGTCCTGAACGAGGATACAATCCTTGATTCGTACACAATATCAAACCTGCTCCAATTTGCAGTTTCTCAGCCGCAGGCTGGAATTCTTGGTCCAATGGTTTACCATTTTGACGAACCGGCTGTAATTCAAAGCGCGGGTGGAATAATCACCAAAGATTGGCAGGCTGTTCATAAAGGTCAAAACGAGCCAGATCAAGGACAATACCCTGAACCGATTCAGGTGGATTGGATATCTGGTTGCGCATTTTTAATAAAAAGGGAAGTCATCCAGCAAGTTGGTGTTATTGATGAAAGGTATTTTTATTACTGGGAAGAAACAGAATGGTGTATTCGGACTCGTAATGCTGGATGGCAGATTTGGATGGTTCCTCAAGCCAAAATCTGGCATAAAGGAGTACAAAGGAACTATCAGCCCTCGCCAAACGTGACCTATTACGCAACCCGCAACCGCTTAATGACCCTATCCAAACACCACGCACCTCTTGTTAATCGCTTGGTCGTGAATTTATCATTATTAAGGACTTTGTTTGCGTGGAGCATAAAATCCAAATGGAAAAATCAAAAGTCTCATCGAAATGCGTTATTACAGGGCATGATCGACTATTACTCCAGGCATTTTGGGATTAGAAGAAAAATAAAAATATTGGAATAAAAATGGATAACCGACCAGATGCTTCCCAATTCACTTTTAGCCAATTGATTCAGGATCAGCGGCTGAATTTAAAAAAAATCGCGTTAGAGATTGGTCTAATACCCGCAACCTCAGATTACACCAAATTCATCATTCTTGGGCGTTCCCGCACAGGCAGTAATTTTCTGCGCGGTCTCCTCAACTCCCACCCCGCGGTTATTGTTCTAGGTGAAATTTTCCGCAACCGGGACGCCATTGATTTTGACCATCCGCAGTTCCCAACCACCAACAGCGTTATGAAAATTTACCAACAAGACCCATGCAGATTCCTTGAAAAAATTGTTTTTCGAAAAATCCCTGCGAATTACAAAGCGCTCGGCTTCAAATTGTTCTATTACCACGCAAACGAAAATCCTTTTGCGAAAATCTGGTCAACCCTGAAAGAACAATCTGATCTTCATATCATACACATAAAAAGAAAAAATATATTGAGAACACATTTATCCCGTGAGAACGCCGTAAAAACTGGTCAATGGGTAAATACCAATGGTAAAGAGAATCATCTTCAAACCTACACACTCGATTATGATGCTCTGCTTAATGATTTTGTCCAAACTCGCCGATGGGAACAACAGGCCGATATTTTTTTTAGTGCCCATCCCAAACTGGAAGTTATTTATGAGGAACTTTCAGCAAATACGGATGAGGAAATTCACAAAATTCAACAGTTTTTAGATCTGCCGGATCACCCAGTTCAACCCCAAACTTTTAAGCAAATTCAAAGACCACTCTATGAAATCATCGAAAACTATGAGGATTTGAAAACCAAATTTAAAAACACAGAGTGGGAAGCTTTCTTTGAAGATTGAGTCCCAACAAAACGAATGAAAATTCTGATATTATCCACATGGTTTCCTTACCCGCCGATCCAGGGGAGTAAAATTCGGGCTTACAACATGATTCGCAGCCTGAGTCAGGAAAACGAGGTTGCTATAATTTCTTTTCAAGACACTCCGATAAACGACAAATGGATTGAACACCTGCATCAATATTGCAAAAAGGTAATTGTTGTTGATCACCACCCTTTTCATTACCCTCGGATCAAAACTTGGTTGGGTTTCTTTACAACCTTACCCAGTTCAGTAGTTGCGGGTTATTCAAAAAAGATGGCAACAACGGTTCAAAATTTTTCGGTGGATTGGCAGCCCGATTTAGTTATTGCTCTCACTTTTGTTACCGCACCCTATGCATTAAAGATCCCCCATACTCTTCGTGTTGTAGATATGGATAATCTCTTAGCGCTGATGCTCCGAGACTTGTTCCTGAATGCAGCAGGTTTTTTCCAAAAACAAAGACGATATTTAGCCTACTGGAAATTCAGAAATTATGAAAATCAGATTTACCAAAAATTTGACCTTGCCCTTGTTTGTTCAGATTTGGACAAATCGCGCGCCGCCGAATATATCAACCTGCCCCAAGAGAGAATTATCGTAATTCCCAATGGTGTTGAGACAAAAATACCCCTTGTTCAAAACAATACTTCCTCTAACCATAATTTGATTTTTAATGGCTCATTGAGTTATTGGCCAAATTTTGATGCAATGAACTTTTTTTTGTCTGAAATATTTCCCTTTATTATTGAAACAATACCCGATTGCAAATTACTGATTACAGGGAAAAATGAAAATGTAGATATTAGCCTTCTCCCCCGTCGCAATGGCCATGTGATTTTTACCGGTTTTGTTGATGATATCACCAGTTTGGTATCCTCCTGTGCGGCATGTGTCGTGCCCTTGCGGCATGGCGCAGGGACTCGCTTAAAAATATTGGAAGCAATGGCCGCCGGCACCCCCGTAGTTACAACATCAAAAGGAGCTGAAGGGCTGGATGTTCAGCACGGGCAACATCTTTTGCTTGCCGATTCACCAAAAGATTTTGCTGATAGTACTATACGTATTCTCCAAAACCAGATCTTGAGAGAAAAAATAATCCGTGAGGGGCGAAATTTAGTTGAAAACGTGTATGACTGGCGAATTATCGGTGAAAAGTTAAACCGGACAATCCAATTGCTTGCAGCTTCAAAATGAAAACGACAATCAATCCTGTTCAAATTCTAAATCCAGAGCATCCATTATTCAAATGGATTATGATCCCCATCATATTGATTCTTATTGCAATCCTTTCACCCATGCTGGCTATGGGCAATCTTCTTGCCTATCTCCTTTTTGGAAGCATAGCGGTTATTGTTGGAGCAGTTGTATTATTGAAATGGCCTGGTGCAGGATTCCCAATTTTAGTTGCAGCAAGCTTGATTGTTCCAATCCGGATTAATACAGGCACACAAACCAGTATCAACAGTGCCATGATTGTTTCAATTGGAATGATTGGATTGTGGCTGTTCGATATGATTACCCGGCAAAAACAAATTCGACTATTACCCGTTTCGGTAATCACCCCCTCAATCATATTTATTGTCATTGCGATTATTGCATTTCTTTTTGGTCAATTACCCTGGTATCCGGGAAGATCAGCTTCTCTTTTTTCTCAATTGGGCGGATTATCTTTGTTTATCCTGCTTACCTTGACTATGATTGTTACCATCCACCGTTTGACTGATCTAAAATGGCTACAATCTGCCGTTTGGGTTTTTATTATTCTTGGTGGAATTTACAACCTCGCATTTCTGATTCCTCCCTTACGCCCATATGTTAATCGTTTCTTTCAAAGAGCAGTTCTGGATAGTTTGTTCTGGCTTTGGTTGTTGATCTTAACCTTTGGGCAGGCTTACCTGAACCGGAATCTCGCCACGAAGTGGCGGGTTATGTTGGGGATTAGCACTCTGGCTATTTTGTACAACCTCTTGATCATGAAACAATCCTGGACATCAGGATGGTTTCCAGCGTTGGCATCAATTTTCTTTGTGGTTTTCATTACCAAACCGAAACTGGCAGTTTCCGTGGCTGGGATAACCGGAGTTTTTCTCCTGATCTCATCCCAATTTGCTAATGAGCTTATTATGGGCGGCGATAATGAGTACAGTTTACTCACTCGATTAGAAGCATGGAAAATTCTTGGAGAAATTATTAAAGTCAATCCTCTGTTTGGTTTAGGACCTTCCAATTATTACTTTTTTACACCTTTTTATCGCATAATGGGATATTCTGTCAGTTTCAATTCACACAACAACTATATTGACATCGTCGCTCAGGTAGGACTTCTCGGATTGATCGCTTACCTATGGATGATTTTTGAAATTTTCAAATCCGGATGGAAAGCCATAAAACAAACTGACAACCGGGGATTTGAACATGCCTATATTTATTCTGCTTTAGGGGGAGTGGTTGGGATATTGGTGGCCGGGATGTTTGGAGATTGGGTGATTCCGTTCGTCTATAATGTCGGTATGGAAGGGTTCCGCGCCAGTGTTTTAGGCTGGTTTTTCATGGGAGCTCTGGTATTCATCGAATTGCGCAAACGGTACAATCCACAAGAAAATGAATAGTACCAACCCTGTAGTTTCGATAATCATCGTTTCATATAATGTCGAAACCTTCTTGATGAATTGTATTGAAAGTCTCAAGAGAAAACCTTCTGATGTTCCTGTTGAAATTATCGTCGTAGACAATAACTCCACCGATTACAGCGTGAGAAAACTTCAACAGAAATTTCCAGAAATCCCTATTATTCAATCTGAAAGCAACATTGGTTTTGCCGCAGCTAATAATCTTGGGGCTTCTTACGCAAAGGGGCAATATCTTTTTTTGCTCAATCCGGATACAGTGGTCGAGGAAGGCGCGATTGATGAACTTTATAACTTCCTGACTTCTAAACCCTCTGCAGGTGCTGCGGGTTCGTATCTAAAAAACCCGGATGGTACTTTTCAAATCTCCTGCTATCCATTCCCAACCTTGTTTCGAGAATTATGGCGGCTGCTTCATCTTGATAGCATAATTCCATTTGGGTCGTATCCTCAGCATAAATGGGATACAAAATCACCCCATCAATGTGATGTGGTTCAAGGCACAAGCCTGATGATCAAACGTAATTTGTGGGATGCTCTAAAGGGGTTAGACGAAAATTTTTTCATCTATTCAGAAGAGGTTGATTTTTGTTACAGATTAGTAAAAGCTGGTTTTGAAAATTACTGGGTTCCTACTTCACGTGTGATTCACTATGGCGGGCAAAGTACCTCACAATTTGCCAGAGAAATGTTTTTACAACTATATCGGGCAAAAATCCAATATTTCAAGAAACATCATGGCAATTTTGTTACATTCATTTATAAAACTATTTTATTAATTGCTTCTTTGCTTCGCTTATTTCTCTCTCCTTTGGTAAGCTGGATTAACCCCGACGCGAAAATCCAACAAAGACAAATTCAAGAAAATTACAAATATCTGGTTGCCTCTCTCTCTCACCTTTAGAATCTCAAAATGAAAATTCTCTTCCTTACTCTGATTGTGCCTTATCCACCCGATGCAGGTCCACGTATTAAAACATGGCATGTTCTCAAGTACCTTGCAGAGCAGGGATATTCTATTACACTGATTACTTTTGTTCGAAAAGAAGAGGAAAAATATTTACCACACCTCAAAGGAGTGTGCGAAAAAGTAATTTCGGTACCTATCCGGCGCACCAAGATACGAGATGTGCTTTCGTTGATGAGTAGTCAGTTGAGAGGTACACCTTTTTTGATTGAAAGAGATTTTCGTCCCGCAATGATGCAAGCCATAAAAAAATTGCTGGTAGAAGAAACCTTTAACGTGATTCACATTGATCAGGTTAACATGGCTCAATTTATTCTTAAACGGAACAGTCTTTATATATCATCCAAAACCATTTTTGACGCCCACAACGCCACCTGGGCTATTTTAGAACGGATGCGTTCCCAAGTGCCTTTGTTTATTCGTCCGTTAGTTTCTCAGGAAGCAAAAAAATTAAAGAAATTCGAACATAGGCTGGTGCAGGAATTTGATCATGTTCTTACCGTAACAGACATTGATCGTGATTTATTGTTGGAAAATCCCAATGATCCATCACTACTTTCAAAATTGCATGTACTGCCCATAGCAGTCAATACCCAGGAAATCCAACCTGTGATGAGAAAAAAAGGATCACAACAAATTTTGACCATTGGATCATTGAATTACCCCCCAAACGCAGACGGAATACGATGGTTTTTACGGGAGGTCTTTCCGCTGATAAAGAAAATAAATGACAAAGCAACCCTCACGATCATTGGAAAAAATCCCCCCAAAGATTTTTATCACCTTGCTGCTCCATTTGGTGAAGATATTCAAATCAAAGGGTATGTAGAAGATTTGACCCCTCATCTTGAAAATTCCGCACTGATGGTTGTGCCGGTTTTAGCAGGTGGCGGGATGCGCGTTCGAATATTGGAAGCATTTGCCAGAGGCATTCCTGTGGTCACAACCACAATTGGTCTAGAAGGCATCGCAGCCAACAATGGGATGGATGTATTGGTCGAAAATGATCCTATTTCTTTCGCAAAGGCGGTCCTAAACCTACTTGACCAACCCGCTCAACAACAAACCCTGGCCGAAAACGCCAGAAAACTTGTCACCAGCCTTTATGACTGGAAAGTAGTTTTGAAAGAACTGGATAGGATTTATCAAATCTAAACGATGCGAAATTTGTTGAACTTTTTAAGTGACAGTAAAAATACACTCAAATTATTGATCGGTATTACCTTTGTGTCAGTTTTATTCCGGGTGGGAGCGGCTTTATTTCTGGGTAATCAAATTAGCGAAATGCCTGGCGTTTCTGATCAAATCAGTTATCACACCCTGGGAATCCGATTGGCGGGGGGGTATGGTTTTACATTTGATCGCCCATGGTGGCCAGCCACACAGGCTGGAGAACCCACGGCTCATTGGAGCTATTTATACTCTTATTTTGTTGCAGGTATCTATTGGCTTTTTGGTCCGCACCCTCTTTTGGTGCGTCTGTTACAGGCTTTGATTATTGGAATAATTCACCCCTTATTAATTTTTGTTGTTGGCAAACTCTCTTTCAATTCAAGAGTCGGCTTAATTGCTGCTGCGATAACCTCGGTTTATATTTACTTCGTTTACTATTCGGCAACGTTGATGACCGAACCTTTTTATATCGCTGGCATACTCGCAATCCTCGGCACATCTGGCTGGATTGTCAAAAATGCCAATCAGATCCTTGAAAACCCCAGGAAATACCTTCTTTTCGCTTTTTTGTTGGGTGTAGCAACTTCATTGACCATATTATTGAGACAGGCATTTCTATTATTTCTGCCATTTCTTTATACATGGCTTTTATTTGTCTTAAGGAAAAATTATCTCGTCCCCGCTCTCAAAATGATCGGAATAAATGTGCTGATCATCACATTGTTTATTCTCCCGTTCACAATTTACAACTACGAGCGCTTTAATCAATTTGTCCTGCTAAATACCAATGCCGGTTTTGCATTTTACTGGGCAAATCATCCCATTTATGGCACACACTTTGAAGGAATTTTGTCCCAATCCACCTATCTCGACTTACTGCCAAAAGAACTTTATGGCTTAAACGAGGCTGCTCTGGATCGTGAATTATTAAATCGTGGATTGCAATTCGTTATTCAAGATCCATTACGTTATTTTTTCCTTTCCCTCAGTCGTATTCCAGTTTACTTCATGTTTTGGCCTTCGCCTCACTCCTCAATTCTTAGCAATATTTCAAGAATAGGAAGTTTTGGAGTGTTTTTACCTTTTATGATTTACGGGCTGATGACTACTTTGGCAAAGAAAGGTGAAGAAAAAGTAACCCTCTACTCCCCCGTATTTTTACTATTACTGTTTATTTTGGTTTACAGTCTGATTCACATTTTTACCTGGACATTAATTCGTTACAGGCTACCAGTTGATGCAGTGCTGGTTTTATTTGCAGCCGTGGGATTTTCAGATTTAATCCAAAAAATTCAACAAAGAAAAGCAGTCACCCTTTCATGAACATTTTGTTTGTTGTGCCTTATTCTCCCAGCCCGATTCGGGTTCGATCTTATAATTTGATTAAGTCCTTATTGGCTCTTGGACATAACATCACCCTTTTATACCTGGTTGAAAAAGAGTTCCAACCTGATCAACTCATTAACTCCGCCTCCTTAAAAGCAACAGGTTTTAATTTACCCAAGTGGCGCTCCATGCTCAATTGCCTTCAGGCTTTTCCTTCAAGGCTACCACTTCAAGCGGTATATAGTTGGAGTAATCAATTAAAAGAAGATATTCAATTGTTCATTTCTCAACAAAATTTTGATGTGGTTCATGTGGAACATTTACGAGGTGCAAAGTATGCCCTCATGGTTAAAAGTCAGTATAGAATTCCAGTTGTTTGGGATAGCGTTGATTCAATTACCCATTTGTTCCGACAGACCCAAAAAAATCATCCAAAAAAACTGCTGCGTTGGTTAATCAAATTTGAGTTACAAAGGACTGAAAAATTTGAGAAGTTGCTTGCAACAAAATTCAATAAACTGCTGGTAACATCGCCAAAAGATCAGGAAGAATTCTTAAAGCTTTCCCCAACAAGTCCGGTTGAGGTTGTTACCAATGGTGTTGATTTGGACTACTTTTACCCCATTCCTTTACAGGAAAGACTTAAGAACGTCATTTTACTCAGTGGGAAAATGAGTTATCACGCCAATGTTGATATGGCATTATTTACAATTACCAAAATTATGCCATTCGTGTGGCAAAAAAATGACGATATCGAACTATGGGTGGTCGGCAAAGACCCCCCACCAGTTCTCTTAAAATATTCCGATCACCCCAAAATAAAAATTACCGGAACTGTTCCTGAAATTCTTCCATACCTGCAAAAATCCACTCTGGCGCTCGCTCCTCTCAATTATGGAGCAGGTGTCCAAAATAAAGTATTAGAAGCAATGGCCTGCGGAATTCCGGTAATTGCTTCGCCGTTGGCTGTATCCGCATTGACCATTGTAAATGGCGAACAAGTAATGATTGGTGAAGATGCTCAACATTACGCCGAATTGATCCTTAAAGTGCTCTCGGACCCCAAAACTGCTCAAAAAATTGGGAAGGCTGGACGAACTTATGTAGAAAAAGAGCATTCGTGGAAAAGGATTGGACAAAAACTTGAAAATATTTACTATGAGACTATAGAGTCAAATTCTAAGTAATTTCTATAGAAATTTTATGGAAATAATTAATAAATCCGGTTACAATTTTTATGAAGATGAGGGTATTGGTTTGAATTGCTACAAGGATCAACAATGGACTTAAAAACGTACTACGCCCCCCTTTTAAAGTGGTGGTGGATGATTTTAGCAGCTGGTCTGATTGCCGCTGCAGCCAGCTTTATCATCACGCTTGGCCAGCCGGCAATGTATCAATCCAGAACAACCCTCATTATTGGACAATCCCTCACCAATCCCAACCCCAACACCTCACAGTTCTTTTTAGAACAGCAATTAGCCTCCATTTATGCTGATATGGCTACCCGCGAACCGGTACGAAAGGCAGCCATGGAAGCATTGAACTTGAGTTGGATTCCACAGTACACGGCGCGGGCACTACCGGATACCCAATTGATCGAAATAACCGTTACCGATTCAGATCCGGTTAGAGCACAGGCAGTTGCAGCCGAGCTGGCAAAGCAGCTGATTAAACGCGGACCCTCCGCTGCCCAGGATGATGATTTGGAACGGCAGGCCTTTATTAATCAGCAATTATCTACTTTAGAAAAAAACATTTCCGATACCACAGATGAGATTACTAAACTCAAAACTGAATTAGGCAGCCTGAATAGCGCCAGTCAAATCACTGAAACCCAACAAAAGATCAATGCACTCGAAAATAAACTGACCAGCCTCCAGGAAAATTACAGCCGGTTATTGTCCAGTAGTTCGCGAGGGGCTTTAAACACCCTGGGTGTGATTGAGCCCGCTGAAATTCCAACTCGTCCAATTGGACCTAACCGCTTAATTACAGTGGTGACTTCAATGTTGATTGGTTTTGCTTTAGCAGCTGCAAGCGCTTACATTATCGAGTGGATTGATCAGGCAATTCACTCTTCGGGAGAGGTGGACCGTATTTTACAAAAACCTCTCCTTGGAGAAATTCCTCGCTTTCCCAAAGACGTTGAACCTTTAAGCTATGTCAATGATGAACCCTTTTCTCCCATTACGGATTCCTTTCGTTCCTTGCGTACTAACCTCGAATTTTCAGGACTTGGCAATACAGTAAAGACACTTCTTATATCCAGTCCCGGCGATTCGGAAGGAAAAACCACCATTGCAATAAACCTAGCTTTATCTTTAGCAAAAGCCAAAAAACGGGTCATTGTGATTGACGCTGATTTTTATAAATCAGAATTAGATGAAAAATTTCAACTTAAGAATAAAAAGGGATTGGGAGATTTGTTGCAGGATGGCAAAATTGGTAAAGAGTGTTTGATACCTCTTTTCAAAAATCAGGTATTTTTACTTCCTTCTGGCACAACTCCACCCAATCCATCTGAGCAGTTAGGCTCGCAAGAAATGCTCAGAACTCTTGAAATGCTTAAGGAAGTCGCGGATGTCATCATTATTGATGGCCCGCCATTCATTATTTCAGACGCCCTTATCCTTTCCGCCCGCGTAGATGGTGTTTTGGTTGTAGTTAGCATGGGAAAATCGCGTCGCGATGTGCTTCAAAAAACGAAGAGCCAGTTAATTCGCGCTAATGCAAATATATTGGGTTACATTATGAATGGCATCTCCCCCAAAAGCGCGACCTATTACAGCCATTATTATTATGCAGGTGTCAAAAAAGAGAGTTCGAACGGCAAGATCACAGAAAAAGAAATCAAAGATCGAACTTCGCCAAAAACTTCGTAAAACATTTTATTGTCGGTGAATCGTAATCCGTCAAATCACAAAAGGATACAAGCAATCTTTTTAGATCGGGATGGCGTGATCATTCATAATCGCGCTGATTATGTGCGTAGATGGGAGGATGTCCACTTTTTTCCCTCCTCGTTGCGCGCATTACAGCTGATTAATCATCTCCAGGATCGACCCAAGGTGTTTCTCATCACAAATCAATCAGCCATTGGCCGGGGGTTGATTTCGATTGAACAATATCTGGAAATTAACCAAAAAATTCTTGAGGTCATTGTTTCAAACGGAGGATTTATTGATCAGGTATTTTTCTGTCCCCATGCACCTGAAGAAAATTGCGACTGCCGAAAACCCAAACCCGGCATGATTATTACAGCAGCTCATCAATACGCAATTGACTTGAGGGAAACAATTCTCATTGGCGATGCTCTTTCAGATATCGAAGCAGGGTATCTGGGAGGCATACCCAATTTATATCTTGTGGCTACAGGAAGGGGAAAAAAACAATACAAAACCGCAACCACACTCACCTATTACAAACAAATTCAATTTCACCAAAATTTATATTCAGCCATCAAAACCATTTTTTGAAGCCATCATTGGTCGAAATTTTCTCAAAAAACGCGAATTCAATTGGATCGCGTTTTTTTGTTTTAATGCTTTTTATGTTATAATATTACGTGTAATTCCGTTACAAAGGAGAAAAACACCGTGTCTCAGCAACAAGTTGACAACCACTATCAAAAAAATCAGGACACCCCGGACTTAGAAACCCCCTCATCCAAAAAACAACCATCTGATCCTTTGCGAGAAGCCTGGAAACAGGTTGAAAACATTGGGCAAACCCTTGGTGAGGCTTTACAATCCAGGGGCAATGTTGTCATGGTACGCGTTAACGATGAAACATTAAGGCATATGGATATGCTGATCGAAGCTGAAATCGCAAAAAGCCGCTCTGAGGCCGCTGCTCTACTGATCAACGAAGGAATAAAGCACAACTCAGAGTTGTTTTCTCATATTCGACAGGTTACGGATCAAATCATTCAATTGCGCAATCAATTAAAAAAATCCATTTTGAACGACACTTCCTCGGAGGAATAAATTCTATCGAAATTTATATTCTCACTAATTGGCTATACGAATATTTCTTTTCCGTTGTTTTTGATTTTTTATAATCTTTCAACAAATTCTTAATATTATCCTTACAATTTCGCCTTAGAATTTTCCTTCGGAGGATCAAATATGTCCCTGCGAAAAGGTCTTGTTGTCGGGATACTTGTCATCGTCTTATCCTGTTTGAGCGCATTCATTGGGGCAATCGGTGGAGGATTACTGGTTCTAAATCAAGTTTCAAAAACTAATTTGTCTGTCAACGCCACAGAAAATTACCCGATGCCCACTGCATCGGTTTTAACTTTTTCTCAAACCGATATACAGACAGAAATCACCCGTGCTGTTGAAAAGGTATCTCCAGCGGTGGTTACCGTTGTTGGAACAATTCCTGGACAAATGACTTTCTTTGGCAAAGCACCAGATGAAACAGTAAGTGGTAGCGGCGTAATCATTTCTGAACAGGGATATATTGTCACAAATTATCATGTTGTTGAAGGTACAACTGATTTATCCGTAATCCTGTCGAATGGCGAACAGGAAATAGCAAAGTTGATAAACGCTGATGTGTACGCCGATCTAGCCGTGTTGAAAGCCGAAGGTAAAATGCCCTCTATTGCTGTTTTTGGCGACTCAGACCGTCTAAATCCTGGTGAAACGGTAATTGCAATTGGTTCACCGCTGGGTGAATTTCGCAATACCGTCACTGTAGGTGTCGTCAGCGCTACAGGCCGGGTATTGAATACCGGAAAAGGTTATGCCATGGAAGACTTGATTCAAACCGACGCAGCCATCAATCAGGGTAATTCCGGAGGTCCGTTGGTTAATCTTAATGGCGAAATAATTGGGATTAACACCTTAATTGTGCGCGGTGGCATCGGTACAACAACGATTGCAGAAGGATTGGGTTTTGCCATACCATCCAATACCGTTCGTCTGATCAGTGAGCAAATTATTACCAAAGGTTTTTTCTCCCGTCCATATTTGGGGATTACCTGGCAGGGGATCAATCCCACCATTTCCCGCAGATATCAATTACCGGTTGAATGGGGCGCTTACATCACCAGTGTTGAACCCGGCAGCCCGGCTGACCGGGGCGGTCTTCAAAGAGGAGATATTATTGTTCAAATCGGTGAATTAGAAATCAATCAGCAGCGTTCTTATTTGAATGCACTGTTTGCCCATCAGCCTGGCGAAACTGTGGCCATCAAATTCTATCGTCAAAGGGCTCTCCGTGAGTTGAGTGTAACCCTTGGAGCTTCCCAATAAACATTTGTCCATCCAATGAGGTACAATTTCAACATGGGAATGAATACCTCGTTGGCTCGGGTAAATGGATTTATCCTTAGTGTTGGCCTGTTGTTAGTATCTGTAGGAATCAGTCATCAATCCATCCCTTCTTTCTCAGAAAATTTTTCACCCTCTAGTTATATTTCCGGAACTATTCGCTCAGCACTTCAAACAATTGATGATGAATGTCAAGATAACAACTCGCAAACTGCAGGTGCTCAAAAATTATACTCTCCCTGCATTTCATCTCAACAGGAATTAATTTCCTCAGTAAACTTAAAATTCCGCTTAGACAAAATTCAAATAGGCTTAATCCAAAGTTTTGCCGTCCAAAGTAATAAAGTGTTTTTGTCAGGCAATTATGGTCTGGCAATTCTTGATTTAGCCAAACAAGAAAGTTTTGTAAAACGCTTTAGAAATACCCCGATTGGTGTAGATAATGAATCAAACATGTGGTATCTCATTGAAAAATCGGGGTCAGTTTTCCGATGGGATGGGTTAAGAACCATTGAATACAGCAAAGAGAACGGCTGGATATTACCTGCAAAATTTTTCACCCCTCCTCTACCCACTCTCCATTCATCCTTTTTAGCTGACGGGAAAAATATCTGGCTGGCCACTTCAAATGATGTTCGATTCTTCAATGGAAGTAGATGGCGGATTTTCACCGCAACCGAAATTGGTATAAAACTTCCTTATAAGTCAGGCGTTGAGTCCGTTTTTACAATCAGCCGCAATCCCTCAACCGGGAATGTATGGGTTGCAGCTTGTTTTTGGCAGGGGAATCAATGGATTGGAGGATCTTCGCCACTTCAATTTGATGGTAAAACCTGGCAGCGAACTGAATTTCCCATTGAAAACATTTGTGTTACGAACATGACGATCATCAATGATGGTAACGTCTTAGTTACCACACCGGATAGCCTTTGGGAATATAACGGTCAGGGATGGGTTGAGGGGACTCCGCTATATACCAATGTACTCTCAAATAACACAACTTTTCGTTTTGGTCCAATATGGACTGATAAAGATGAAAACCAATGGTTATTAGGGGCAATCATCAACCCGAATGGAATGGTTGAGCAGCACATACTTTACCAGCGTAAAAATCAAAATCTTTTCAAAATCACCAGTTTCAATGGGCTTTTGCCACCTCAAATCTTTTTCACACCCACCGCATCCGTCTTCGCTTTCACCGAAAAACAGCTTTTTCATATCACACCAAGCGGAACGGTACTATTCTCTGAACAATATTTTGATTTGGTTGCCCAAGATGAAAACGGAAGCATCTGGTTGATATCTGATACAAAAACCAGACCGGTGTTGTGGCAACTCGTAGAAAAACCCTGATTCAGGGGTGGAATCAATAATCTCAGTATACGAGTATAATCATAAATAATATAGTCTTTCATTTTGGTTGATCTAAAATATTTTTTCATGGAAGCGTTGTTACTGAAAATCCGCAATGATTTACGATCCCATCGCCAAACTCTTGCCGCACAGCAAAATAAGGAATGGCGTAATATTCTCATTCTAAACATTGCTTTACCGCTTGGTTTGTTGCTCATCTATCCTTTTATCAAAAATTGGCAATCTCACAACCTGTTATTGATTTATTATTTTTCACCTGTTTTATACTTGCAAAGCCTAAAAAAATTCTTCGTTGGGCTTCCTCAAAAAAATATTCTCTACTTAGCCTTTATTTTAGTCTTATCGGCACTTTCAACCTTCACGTGGTTCACAAACCCCGATTTACAGCCAACCATTTTTTCGTATTCCGGTTGGAGCGCATTGCTGGCAATATTTCTGGTTTGGATTGTTTTGGCGTGGATTTTTGAAAAGAACCTGCCGCAATCCAGAAGATATAGCCTTACACCTTTCCACCCTTTTCTTCATATTGCATCGGGTGCTTTCATGGGGGCTGGATTGGCGTTCCACGGGCTTCTGGTATCTCGCTTTTTGCCAATAATTAATCTTCCACTTCCCGGTTTAAATGCAGAAAAACTGGTTTGGTTGTTCGGTTTATTTGCCGGTTTAATCATCCCGGCAGAGGAATTATTCTTCCGGGGAAAATTATTCTCCCTGCTTTTTGATGAAAAGTCAATTCCGCTGAAAAAGACCATCCTCTGGATCAGCGCTTTAAACCTGGTGGTATATTTACCAGCCTTACTATACTTATCTAAAAGTCCAAATACGCTTCCGTTTGGAGTGATTGCATTGTTTTACAAGTTTATCCTTTCTGTTGTGAGTGTATTTATCATCTATCGCTGGCGAAATTTGTATGTCGTTTTCGCTGCGAATCTGGCATTTTCAATGGTGATTATTCAACCGTTTTACCTATGAACCTTTCCAATAATCCGCCTTCCTTGCAAAAAGAAATGCCACAACGCATTCGTCCGCGTGATCTTGCGTTGTTTTTTGTTTCTTTTGTGAGCATGGCAATCATTGGTGTTTATCATCTAAATCTTTCGGATAATCTTTCCACTTCTCCACTATCTCATCTAATCGCTTTGCTTCCGGTAATTTCAATGGCCTACTTTTTTGGGGTGATTGCCGGACTGATTGGAGCGACAATTTTTAGCAGTTTATTTTTATTGGAAATTCCTTTTGTTATTAAGATGTATGGATTTACCTTTGAATCCATCGAGCGGGTCGGAATTAGCCTGCTTTTGTATATTGCTGCGCTTGTGATTGGCGACTTATCCAATTCGGTTCGCCAAAGGTCATCGTTGCGATTGGCATTGAAAAACCGCGAAACCCTCTTAAGCCAGACTCTCAATTTGGAGGAGATTACTCGAATTGTTATTAATCAAGTTCATCAAATAATTCGCGTCCAGCAAGTTTGTCTGGTATTACAAAATCCCATCACCAAACAGTGGCAAATTTACACGGATAAGGGCCGGGCGGCCTTACGCGCCAGATCCGAGGGCGATTCCCCAACTTTGGGGAGTTTCATTCTTTCCCAAAATGAATCCTTCATCCTTAACAACCTTGATGATCCGAACTCAATCCTGGTCGAAAACCTTCCTTCACCAAACACCGTAACATCGGTAATGAGCCGAATGATGTATCAATCCAATGGCAGCGAAATGGGGCGTGTTGTTTTAATCAACAAAATTACCGGTTATTTTTACGAGCAGGACATTGAACGTTTGAACGAGTTTATTCCGGCTGTCGAAAAAGCCATTGAACAAGCCTACCGATATACACGTACCGACTATGCTTTAGAAAGACAAATCTCCCAGCTTTCAACTATCCAGCGCACCAGTCAAGTTCTCAATACTCTTTTGGATGCAGAAAAAGTCATCGAGCTGACCCTTTCCACTGCTCTTGATATTACCCAGGCTGAAGCAGGCGTAATTCGCTTCCATGCTAGCGATGGCTCTACAATTCAAAAAGTGATCGGGGAAGAAATCAACTCGGAACGCACCAATCAAATTCTTGAAGAAGCCATTTCTGCTTCTTCTTTAGAGCGTAACAACAATCTCGAATTATCCTTCCCATTTATCTTTAAGTATTCCGCATCTCAATTATGCTGTTATATTTCTCATGGAAGATCTTTGCTGGGGATCATCATTACCGAAAGTACACGGGTTGAAGCCTTTGATCGTACCAGTCAATGGATTCTCTCTCTGCTTGCAGACCACGCCGCAACCTCTTTGACAAATGTTCGCCTGTTTCAGGAGATTTACAAAGAAAAACAACAAACCAGTCTGATTATCGAATCTGTAACCGATGGCTTGATAACCATCAATCGAAATGGGGTTATTCTCACGGCCAACCCGGCAGCAATTCAACAGGTTGGTCTACCAGAAAGTGCAGTCATCGGCACAAATTTCTGTGACACTTTTGGTATTTCAAATGAAAACTGTACCCACTTTATTCATGAACTAAAAAAGTCCTGGGAGAACCACGCCCCATTCATTCTGGAAACAATTCCCCTCCATCCCCCTAACTCAAAACGCCGTATTGTGAATCTTTCCGTAGCTCCGGTATTTGAGGAAAATCAAGCCCCTTCTCGTGCTGTTGTATTATTACGGGATATCACCGAACGCGAGGAATTGAACCGGCTTCAGGAAGAAATGATTTCTTCAATCTCCCACGAAATGCGCACCCCCTTGACGAAAATCCAATCCATCAGCGAATTGATTGCAACCACATTAGATAAAAACGAACCTCTCCCAGATCGAAAATTTTTGGATACATTATCTACAGAGAGTCAACGCTTGTCCCAATTTTTGGACCGAATTCTGGATGTCCATCAACTGGAAACTCATCAATTCAAAGTTGAATTGCGGCCTTTACCCTTGACATTTGTCGTTCAGAACCTGATTGAAGAATGGCGGATTATTGCACCAAATCGACGCATCGAATTTCTCAAACCCCTTCAGCCAGTTTGGGTAATGGCAGATGAAAATGCACTCAATTCAATTATCAGTAATTTGTTGGATAATGCAGTCAAATATTCCCCCGATCATAGTGAAATTTGTGTGGAGCTGCGCGTAAAGGACAACCGAGCCGCTGAAATTTTTGTAATTGACCACGGTCCGGGTATTGAACCGGATAAGCAGCACTTGATATTTAACCGTTTTTATCGCGCTACCGGCGGCGATTCTCAAGAAGTTTATGGCCATGGAATTGGGTTGTATGTAGCCAAGATGCTGACGGAATCGCTAGGAGGAAATATCGGCGTGGAAAGTACACCCGGAAAAGGGAGTTGTTTTCGATTCTCTATACCCATAATGGAGAACTCTGATGAAATCTAAAATCGTAATGATAGACGATGATGAAACTTTATGTGAACTGGTGAGGGTAAATTTATCACCCCGAGGTTATGAAGTCATTGGAATCAATGACAGCAATGAAGCAGTCCTTGCTGTGCAAAAAAACCGCCCAGATTTAATTATTTTAGATATTATGATGCCCGGTCAGGATGGTTATGAGGTGTGCAAACGATTGAGAAAGATCACTGAAGTCCCCATTTTATTTTTGACTGCCAAAGGACGCGAACAAGATCTTGTCAAGGGATTTGAAGTCGGCGGTGATGACTACGTGCGCAAGCCTTTCAGTCTCAGAGAATTAGAGGCTCGAATTTCTGCGCTGATAAAGCGCAGTAAGAAATCAACTGCCAATTCAGATACAACTGTCCTGGAATATGATGATGGTTTTCTCAGAATTAACCTTGAAACCAAACATGTTTATCGTAACGGTAAAATGTTACACCTTACTCCTACCGAGTATCGGTTGCTGGCCTGTTTGGTGCGAAACATCGGCGCGGTCGTTACCCACGAAGACCTTCTTAAAGAAGCGTGGGGAGAAGGTTACACTGACGCTATCGCCAGTTTGTCATTGTACGTCCGTTATCTGCGCGAAAAAATTGAGCCCGATGCCAGCAATCCGCGTTACATCATTACAAAATGGGGAGTCGGCTACTGGTTTTCTGACCAAAATCAAAAAGATTTAGAAGGGGAAAACGCCGAAACCCAAACTGGATAAAGACTTATTTTTCTTCCTCCATAGTCAGGGGTTGAAATCCGCCACCAAATACGCCCTGTGCCGGGTTGACCACAATAAACGCTGCGGGATCAACATTTTGAGCGATTCGTTTTAATTCAGCAATTTCTGTTACTGTAACTGCTACCATCAAGATTGAGTGACTTTTCTGGGTGTACATTCCTGTTCCGCTAATTGAAGTCACCCCCCGATGCATCGTTTGCATGATGGATTGTGATAATTCGTTCGGTTTATCTGTGACAATCCAAACCAGCAATTGTTTTCTTTTCGTAAATTCGGGTCTTCGAGGGCTTAATTTCTCTGGAGGTGTAAAAACATCATACTTGGGCAGCACCTCACCGCTTGCCTGATGAAAGCGAGCCGTCCAAATTGCCAGGATAATCAATCCAAGATAAAAGATCGCCCCTCCGGCGATGACAACCTCGCCAGGAATAAAAGCAATAGATGATCTTTGAACAAATTCCTGCCAGCTCGTCAGAGGGTATGGGTGTAATCCAATTTTAATCAACCAGGAAACCAGAAGCACCATAAAAATCCAGAAATAATTCCGCCGCAAACGGCGGCCGATAGCTTCCCACATGGTAATTGGGAATTCAGGCTGCAACAATGATTGAGCAAGACTTTCAGCCCATTCCGCATGAGGAGCAAAAGGAGGAACAAGCATTGCCGCGAAAAAATCTGTTTCAAGCAATCGCGCCCGGTAGCTCCATAGTTCATAATAACGGTAACGGCGGGCCTCCATCCACAAAAACACCAAAATCAAAATGGTTGTCAAAAGGATAATGACAAAATGATTATCCGGACTGGAAAGCACAAATGAAAGCGTCGCACCTGTCGTTACAACCGCCCAATTGGTCGTTGAATCCAACCTGCTGCGCCAGAGATTGCTGCGTTGAATTTCAGCACGATAATAATGCACCATTGCCGTGGTAAACTCCGAAGGCCGCAACTCATAGCCTCTGAATTTCCAGACCGGTTCTTTTTTTTCATCCGCCATGTTTAAAATTAGCCTTTCTCGCCGTCTATTTTGTGGCAACGACCCAGTAGGTATAATCTTGATTGTACATCATTACTTTCTTTGGTTGATGAGCATTTATTATCTCAATAAGCTCTTCGCGCCTTAAAAATCTGCTTTTCATTAACAATACTTTTTCAAAGAAGGCAATTATCTTAACCCGAAAATGAATGATATCAGGTTCCTCAATAATTAATAATCCATTGGGCTTTAGTACACGCCACAATTCTTTTATCGCGCTCCTTTGATCCGTCATGTGATGGAAAGCGTCTACGATGACAATTCGATCAAACAGGTCGTCATTAAAAGGCATTTCTCTTGCATCACAGTTTGTGCAAAGCAACCCAGATTTATCTCGAGCTTGTCTAAGCATTTGGAGGGAAGGATCAGCAACGATAATTTTCCGGTTTTCTCCGATTAAACCAGCGGAAATTCTTCCTGTACCACCCCCTGCGTCCAATACCAAATGGTCCGCTTGCAAATCCAGTGAATTGATTAAAATTTGCGATACCTCGCCGGTTATGATTTTTTCGTAAATTGGAGCTAACCAGTCAAAATGTTTTATTTTGAACATGAAAATACAACCTTTAATCCATGGTTTGTAAAATTATAGCCGATTGGTCTTTGTATAGTAAATTTTTTCCGCTATTTGTTAGCAGACTTTGATTTGTAAAGTTTTTCAATTATAATTTTCACGGTTAAATTGTTAGACAAATTAAATCAATAATACTAACTAGGTGGAGAATAAACCAATGTATCCTCTTCTTGATATTTTTGCCGAAAAAATTTCTTCCATTCGTGAACCCATTCCCCTGATGTGGTGGCTTGGTCCAATCGCAGCCGTGATTGCCCTGATCTTTGCCCGACTTTTTTATCAACAAATGATGAAGTTATCTGAAGGCACTGAACGGATGCAATTCATTGCTCAGGCTGTTAGAGAAGGGGCAATGGCTTACTTATCCCGTCAATATCGTGTGGTGGGGATTGTTTTTGCAGTATTATTTTTTATATTTCTTACCCTTGCTTACTTCAAACTTCAAAATTCAATTGTACCTTTTGCCTTCATTACCGGCGGCTTGTTCTCGGGACTTTGCGGTTTTATCGGCATGAAAACTGCCACCAACGCATCTGCGCGTACGGCTTTTGCGGCAAGTAAAAGCCTCAATGATGGTTTGCAAGTTGCTCTACGCGCCGGTGCAGTGATGGGGCTTGTCGTGGTCGGCTTTGCTCTGCTGGATATTACCGTGTGGTTTGTTTTATTGTATTATTTGTTTCCAATCTTACTTCCCGAAAGTTTCATTAGTATCGCGGCCAACCCGCTTCCCCAAATCACTGCCGTTATGTTAAGTTTTGGAATGGGCGCTTCAACACAGGCTTTGTTTGCCCGGGTAGGCGGCGGTATTTACACCAAAGCTGCCGATGTCGGGGCGGATCTGGTTGGCAAGGTAGAAGCCAACATTCCAGAAGATGATCCCCGCAACCCTGCCACAATTGCTGATAATGTGGGTGACAATGTCGGTGACGTTGCTGGTATGGGCGCTGACCTGTATGAATCCTACGCCGGTTCAATTCTGGCCACTTCAGCTCTGGGTGTCGCAGCAGTGGGTCTTTCTGGACCTGCATTTTTAGATTCCAGAAGCGAATTGCAAGCCGGTCTGGTTTATATTTCTACCCCAATCGCCTTGGCGGCAATTGGCATCATTTTGTCCATTTTGGCAATTTATCTTGTCAGAACCCGGGAGGATGCAGATCAGTCAGCACTAATCAGCGCTTTAAGCCGAGGGTTATACCTCAGCTCACTTGGCATTGCCGTTATTTCTCTCCCAATCCTGTTCCTGCTTGCCCTGCCCAACTGGCTGGCCATCTGGTTATGCATTCTCGCTGGCTTAGTTGTGGGTATTGTTGTTGGTAAGGCCACCGAATATTACACCTCGCATGCCTTTCAGCCAACCCGCGATATTGCCGCACAGGCCCATACCAGTCCTGCCACCGCCCTGATTGAGGGTCTTGCTGTTGGAATGGAATCAGGCGGCCTACCCATTTCTGCGGTTGTGATTGGCATCATTTTCAGTTACTATGTCGCTGGTGGTGCGGAAAATTTATTGATGGGTCTTTTTGGTGTGGGTATTTCTGCAGTCGCCATGCTTTCTACGCTGGGTTTTACCCTTGCGACCGATGCCTACGGGCCAATCGCCGATAATGCCGGTGGCAATGCCCAGATGGCCGGATTGGATAAGGTTGTGCGCGAGCGCACCGATCAATTGGACGCGGTGGGCAATACCACTGCGGCAATCGGCAAAGGTTTTGCAATTGGTTCGGCGGCGCTTACATCCATGGCACTTCTGGCGGCTTATCTTGAAGAAGTTCGCTTGGTTCTGATGGAGTTGCGGGGTATCAAAGAAGTAACCATCGGTAATCAAGTAATTAGTGTTGCACAAATGACAATGCAGAATTTTATGGAGTATTACAACGTAACCCTCCTCAACCCAGCCGTTCTTGCCGGTTTGTTCACCGGTGTGGGAACCGCATTTATATTTTCTTCCATGACCATGCGAGCGGTTGGTCGTGCCGCAGCAGGCATGGTTGAAGAGGTACGCCGGCAATTCCATGAAATTCCCGGCATTTTGGAGGGAACAGAAAAACCTGATTATGCCCGCTGCGTTGCCATCAGTACCGCAGCTGCCCAAAAAGAAATGATAGCGCCAGCGCTGGCCGCGATCATTGTTCCGGTTGTTGTTGGAGTGGTTTTTGGGATTGCCGGTGTTCTCGGTCTGTTGGCCGGAACACTGGCAACAGGTTTTGCCCTGGCTATTACGATGTCCAATGCGGGCGGGGCATGGGACAATGCCAAAAAGTATATTGAAATTGGCGAGTTTGGTGGAAAAGGTTCACAGGCTCATAAGGCAGCCGTGGTTGGAGATACCGTTGGCGACCCCCTCAAAGATACTGCCGGCCCATCCCTGAACATCTTAATAAAGTTAATGTCTATGGTTTCTGTGGTATTTGCCGGATTAATCGTTGCTTTTGGAAATGGACAAGGCTTGATTGGCATGTTCTTACATTAAGATGACCCAAAAGCCGGTTTTTAATCACGACTTTTGATCAGCCATTTCGTCTTTGCCGACATTCCTCAACAGCGTTTCGGTAGACTCAGCATCCATTGGGCGGTAAAGCAAATAGCCCTGTCCGTAATCACAGCCAGCTTCTTTCAACCAGTG
>NZ_JBRCOK010000087.1:0-18279 GCF_053501535.1 Bellilinea sp.
TATCCCATTCTTGGGGTCGGCTCAGCGCCTTTTCGCGGTCATCTCAAACCTTCAACGGTGGAACAGGTGGTGCAGGAATACCCCTCGGTGCAAACTTTTACGATTCAGTCGGCGTTCAAGTACGACTATCCAGCACTGCAAGTTGGTCAGGCTATCCGCCGCCTGCACGAGCTGCCACGCAGAGCGGCCCAAGTAGTGGATGAGAAACGCTGCTTTGAGATCATGGAAAAGTATACCCGGGCCTACCGGGATGCAGTCATGGAACTGGCCGGGGTGATTAACAACGTAGCCGCTTACGTGCCCCGTCGGCGCAAACGCAAATTACACATTGGTTTGTTCGGTTATTCCCGCAATGTCAACGGTGTTTCACTGCCACGTGCCATCTCGTTCACTGCGGCATTATATACCATTGGTTTACCGCCGGAACTGTTGGGCCTGAATTCCTTGAGCAACGAAGATCTGGCCTTTCTTCGACAAACATACATTAACTTTGAGGCGGACCTGCAGGCAGCCCTGCGCTATGCAGACCTGGACAACCCGTTTCTTTCGCCTGGGTTACGCCGGGCAATTGAACACCTTGGCATTAAGGCTGAGGTTAATCAAGAGCACCTCGAAATCAGCCGCCGGGTTGTGGAGGCTGTACGCAATAACCGCTTTCACCGGCTTGACGAATGGATATTGCAGGCGGCTAATCTCCGCCAGTTTTTAGGGTGAGATGAATGAATCAAGTGAAAAGGCTTCCCTGTTGAATAGCGGGGAAGCCTTTTGGTATTCCAAAGGGTGTGGCGACTAGATGAAAATGATCTGAGCGCCTTCGGTCATATCAATGAAATCGCCGGCGGTGACGATATCGATGACACCTTCCACAAAATCATCTTTGGTTAGACCCATCATGTCAACCGACATTTTGCAGGCGTACAACTTGGCCCCCGCGTCCACCAGCATTTGCAGGTATTCACGCACAGGCGGAACTTCCAAAGCCTTCATTTTGTCTTTCATCAATTTAGTAGCGAAGGCGGTCATACCCGGTAGTACACCGACAATGTTGGGAATGCCAAGATTTCCGGGTACGCCCATCATGCTCATCTTCATGCTGGTGTTGGCAACCGGGGCAATTTCCAAATGATCTACGCGGTGTTTGTTGATGATGTCCAAACCCCAGAAGGTGAAGAAAATCGTTACGTCAATTCCATTGCCAAGAGCTGCCCAGCCCATCACCAGTGCAGGCAGAGCCATATCCAAAGTGCCTTTGGAGCAGATAAAAGCCATATGTCGTTCGTCGGACATCGCAATTTCTCCTTGTTATTTATTAGGGGGTGTTACACACAGCCTTCAGGTTTGCCTAAGCCAGCAATACGGGCAACTTTCTTGGCCGGGCCTTTGGGGAAGAGGGTGAATAGTTCTTTGGTTGAAACACCCGTACCCACCGTGATTTGCCGCAGAGTGGGGGCTTTGCCGCTTGCACCAGCGGACTGCCGGCAGAAGTTGATAATCTTCCAGTGATCAGCAGTCAGCTCCGGGATGCCTTCTTCTCTGGCAATTTCAGCAGCAATTTCTTCCGTCCACTCGTTGGGATTGGTCATGAAGCCTTCTTCATTGACTTCGACCGTTTTTCCAGCAATTGTCTTTGCAACCATGGTCTTTTTTTCCTCCATCTTGATAGTTGGTTTGTAATGAGCCTTCAGGCTCAGGGCTTATGATTTGGCTGGGACAGGTTGTCCGTTTGCGCCTTGCACGCCAATGGCGCGTAAAACCCGCAGGGTGAGCGCCAGCCCGCGCCGAACATCGGGATCCTGCATCTGGCGCAGAATGCTCACCAGCGAAGTGTTGACCGGTTTGGATACTTCTTCCTCTGCCAGTAATAAGGTGTTTCGAACGAAAGAGAGGATCTCCGGTTGAGTCATATCTTTGACAGTGTTGAGGATGAGAACAATGTTGTCACCCAGCCGGTTAACATCTTCTTCCGTGAAAGAAGTGACTACATTATCAATTAGCCGCGTGCCGCCACGCGCAAAGGCGAAGTAACCTTTGTTGTCCAATTCTTCCATGAGAGTGGTCAGTTTAGTGATCATCTCGCGGCTGATAGGGCCGATAGTTTCCAGCAGGTCGCTCAGGCTGTCCAGCTGATCCAGCAGCATTTCCAGCTGAGGCACATGCCGGAGAAGTTTTTTGCTCAGCCGCAGAAGGTCTTCCATGCGGATTTCCTCCTGAACTTCCTCCAGCTCGCGAGTTACAATGTCCATGGCTTCGCGGGCAATGGGCATGGCAGTGTCCACCAAATCGCTGCGGGCTTCGCGTTCCTGTTCGGCAATGCGCGCCTGTTCGGTCAGGTAGGCTACCTGTGCACTGAGCGTGTCCAGTTTTTGATTAAGCGTCAAGAGATCGGTTTCCAATGTCATGATCCCTCCTATACCATCCGCTTGCCGCTCATGCTCATTTCAGAAGGCAGGGGTACTTCCATACCTTTGAGCAAGAGATGCCAGTACATCCAGCGGAACATTAATTTGCCCCAGTGGTTGAACTCCGACTCTTCTAACAGGGTCAAGGGGCCGATGCCCGGCAGGGGATAACGACCCGGGAGAGGTTCCTGTTCATAATTGAAGTCAATCATCAGACCTTTACCAAAGCCGGTTTCGATGAAGCAATTGGCATGGCCATCAAAATAGGGCTTCAATTCATGCCCTTCAACATAGCGGAGGAAGTTTTCGGTGAATAAATCAATGGCGAAGTGAGCGGTGGCACCGGCTTTGGAGGCAGGCGCGTCGGAGGCATCTCCCAGTACGAAGATGTTATCGTAGTCCCTGGCGCGCAAGGTGTGCTGATCCACCGGAACGTAGTTCAGTTCGTTGCCCAAACCCGAACGGGCGATAAATTCAGCGCCCTTGTTAAGAGGGACGGTTACCAGTAAGTCATATTCAATTTCGCGTTCATCGTAGGAAACGATTTTCTTTGCATCCGGCTCGACCCGTTCGATCATGAAATCGGCCTCTACATGGATGTTTTTACGTTCCAGCAATTCACCCAGCAGCCGGGAAGCTACCGGTTTGGTGAATGCACCCGGCAGAGGGGTGGCGTAAATGATTTCGACCCGGTCGCGCTTGCCGTGTTTATGAAAATGCCAGTCGGCCAGCATGATGAATTCCAGTGGCGCAACCGGACATTTTATGGGATTTTCAACCACATTGACAACCAGCCGGCCGCCTTCCCAGCCATGAAGCATTTGGTTGAGTGCCACGCTGGTTTGCAGGGTGTAAAAAGAGTGGATGGATTTTCCCCATTCGTGTTCAGCCATGCCGGGGGTTTCTTCGGGGTGAATATCCGTACCGGTGGCGATAATCAGGTAATCATAAGAAAGGGTTTGTTTGTTGGCAAGGTGGACAATCCGCTGGACAGGGTCAACTTCTTCGACCGCAGATTGGATGAGAGTCAGTGGCGCAGAAATATAATCCCGTTTGGGTTTGATAACATCCTTTTTGGTGTACATTCCAAAAGGAATAAACAGAAAACCGGGTTGGTAATAATGGATTGGATCCGGGTCTACCAGCGTAATTTGCCATTCGTCCAAATCCATCACTCGTTTGAAACGATTGGCAACAATCGTTCCGGCGGTACCCGCACCTAAAATGACCAGTTTTTTCATGGATTTTTACTCCTTCAGGATATTTGAGTGAGATTAGCGATTTGCTGTAATCTTTCAATAAATGAGGTTCGTTCGCGCAAAATGCCTTCCACTGCACGGGCGGCTACAGCAGGCCACGAATTGACCCGTGTGCGCATCTCGGCGGGGATGAGCGGAATGTCTTTGAAGGCGTTTTGAAGGGCTTGTAAAGGGATCTCAAATTGCCTTGATAGTTCAACAAGCCTTTGTTGCGCCTGGGCGCTTTCGACTGGTTGTTGTAAACAACCACCGGAAATGAACCATCCGACCAGTTTTGAATTTTCCACTACCGGGTGTACCCAATAATTGAGGCCGGCATGGCAGGTAAGTTGATTTTTACCTTCGGCTGCCTGCCGGGCAAATTCCCGCCAGTTTGTCAGGCAGGCTGTCCTTCCTCTCTCGCTTTTCCAAAGCATCCTGCAAAATTCGCATGGATTGCTGATTTCGGTTTGAGGAGCGCCCTCCAGGTCAAGGATGACGGCGCTTAAACCGCTGACTTCGGCAAAAAGGTCTTGTACAGGTTGAACGCAGTGAGCAGGAAAAGCGGCCGTTAATTCCGCTGCGGCGTTTGTTTCAAAGGAGGTGCCGCTGGTTAAGAGGCGATCCACGTTGGCGCGTGGAAAACGCCACTGCTGACCAATTTTGACCCCTTTCAGTCTGCCATCCTGCAACATGCGGTAGATGGTGATGCGGTCAACCTTGAGTAAATCCTGTACCTGCCGGGTAGTGAGTAATTCGTCCATAATTTGATATAAAAAGTTATAACAACCTGTATCACCCTTATCATATCCTGTTGATGTGGAAGCGCAAAGTGATGATTGTCATGACAAATGTCATATCGTTCCATTCTTCACAATCTGGTGTGTCTAATCTTTGAAAAGTGCTTTAATTGATTTCGGCCTTCATCAGGGTTAAGATTAGGAGAGAAAAAAAGAGCACGTCAGGAGGTTAGCAATGAATGATCGGCGACTTGAATGGTTGGAACGCGGTCAGTTTATCAACCTGACCACATTTCGTAAAAATGGTCAGGCGGTTGCCACACCGGTTTGGTTTGTGTGGCACGAAGAACGCGTGTATGTGTTCACCCAGGAGCAATCCGGGAAAGCAAAGCGCATTCGCGCCAACGGGAGGGCAATAATTGCACCCAGTGATGTAAGGGGGAATCCGTTGGGGGAATTTGTGCCTGCGCGCGGGCGGGTGTTGCGCGACGAGGAAAAAATCAAGCAGGTCAATCGCCTGTTTGACGGAAAATATGGTATTCAACGAAAATTAATCGGTTTAATGTCCCGCTTTAGGGGTGGTCGTCAACAGGAAACCCCCTTTTTCCTTGAGTTTGAACTGATGACGGTAAAAGAAACTACCGGCTGAGATCTATCCGGAAGAATCTTGTGGTTGGGGCGGGGTAGGGCTGGAGGAGTTCTGTTCGGCAGGTGGAGTTAACTGTAATGCCTGAAGGCGTTGTTCGGCACTGGTCAGTTTTTGTTTAAGCTCCTCAATTTCTTTTTCCAGCAAAGCAATTTTCTTGTTGCGGGCGGCCAGCTGCCAGCGAGTCTTAATCGAGCCGGGTAAGATGGTAAGAAGACCGATGATTACGCCGACAAAGGCGGCCAGCAGCAATACCAAAGCCAAAGATTGGTTAAACTGCCAGACAAAAAAACTAACACTGACGGCGGCGGTGTTTTGCAAGGCAAAAATGACTGCGATTACCGCAATGACTAATGCCAGAATAAGTAATAAAGTGATCATTGCCGAATCCTCCTGTGAAAATTGATCTATTCTTCTTGACAGACAAATGCCATACCCACTGCACCGGGGCCGATGTGAGCGCCAATTACCGGACTGATGGTTGAAAACCACGTTTGTTGAATGCGGTTACCCAGGCGCTGTTTTACCAGATTAAGTAATGTTTCTGCCAGCTCAGGGATGTCCGCATACAGGCTGGCCGCAATGATCTTTTTGCAGCCGGCTGCTCGTTTTTCCATTAACTCCACCAACCGTTGCATGGCGCGGCTCATCGTGCGCACCTTTTCACAGGCTTCAATGACTCCATCTCTGGTTTCAAGGATGGGGTGAATTTTCAGCGCTGTACCCAGCAGCGCGGCAGCTCCGCCGATGCGGCCACCGCGATGTAAAAATTCCAGTGTAGCTGGGATGAAATAAGTGTGGCTGGCATCGCGAATCTTCCCGGCAATTCGTTCGCATTCGGCTAAGGTTGCGCCTTGGGCAGCGGCTCTGGCAGCCCCCAACACCTGAAAGGCCATTGCGGCTGCTCCGCTGAGCGAATCGAATACGCGAATTTTATCCGCTGCTAATTCGCGGGCAGCCTGTATGGCGGCTGCTACGGTGCCGGAAACCTTGCTGGAAATGTGAATGCTGAGAATGTCATAACCTTTTTCCAGCCATCGGCGGTAAACGTTTAAGAAGGTGTGTAGTGGAATTTGAGAGGTGCGCGGCATTTCGGAAGCGTGTTGCAAGCGACGAAAGAATTCTTCTGGCTGCAAATCCAGACCATCTGCATAGGAACGCCCTTCCCACGTCAAATAGAGGGGAATTACCTCAATGGGTAAGGAGTCAATTTGAAAAGCGGGCAAATAAGCGCTGCTGTCGGTGATGATGATGACGTTTCCCATTCGTTACCTGTTTCAAGTGTAAGTGTTGAAAAAATTGTAGCACGGCTCATCTGATAATTCAATTTGGAATGTTTGCAAAGATTAATTTACCCTTAAAAGCCTTGACAATTTTGAAAAGGCCATGATAGGATTTGGTAATAATTATCCTAGAGAAAGGACGCACGCGAGATGGTAAAAATCTTCACTGTTTATACCCTCAGCAGCCTGCTCGCCGCCAGCGGTGGAGTTGCTCTTGTACCTTCTCGGAGTGCGCCTGTTGCCCGGTAATTTGAACGAACCGTAAAACGCCGACAGCCACGGGAGCACGCCGATCCCGTGGCTGTTTTCTTGTTTTGAAACTGGATTGCTTCCATGCCACGGGAAAGGAAAAACCCCGTGGCTTTATTGTACGTATTAAACAAGGAGGTGTTGCCATGTTGAACAAATCAAATCACCCCAGACAAAAATTATCGAAGGTGAAGCCTTCCTTTGGAAAGAATAACCATTTTCAACAACCAATGGAGTCTACCGTGTTTGAAGTTTTTATGCGTAACGGCGCTTACCGTGTGGATTATTTGAATAGTGAAATGTTCGGAACATCTCAATCTCTGGCGATGTATGTGTCCGGCAGTTTGTCGGTTGGTCATCCTTACAGCCGGGCTGCAAAACGGTGCCTGTTAACCGGCTTGATGATGATCCGTGAGATGAATCAACTGGCCAGTTTGGTTGCGGTTTACATGGATACCGCCGAATCGGATAGTTCCAATCGTCCGGCACTGGCGCAGCTACGACAGGATGGGGCAGCCGGTGTCTTCAGGCGTTTGCTAATTGTATGCGAAGAAAGGGTTGAGAAGATCCATCTGATGGGGCAGGACTGGCAAAAATCACTTGGAGATTTATCGGACTGTGAAATTTTGGTCGCTGATTTCGAAAGGGTTTGGTTGATCAAACGAGCCAAAGCCTCTTTTCTCGGCCTGAGCGGGATTGAATCCGACCCTGTTGTGATTTTGGAATAAAAAATTTTCAGGAGAATTATTATGTTTAACACCCAATTGTTTGAAGCACAATCTTTATTGCTGGACGCTTACGATCCAGAAAAAGATGCTGTCATTGAAGCCGGTTTTACCCGCCGTTGGGATTATGGGTGGGGCTCACAACTGGACGCTGCAATCCATCCGCTTTCGTCTTTTCAGGTTAAAAAGAAACGTGAAGAACAACTGAAGCGGAGCGCAGAAAGCCGCGATTCATTCCTCTTTGCTGTTCGTCTGCGTGAAGATGCAAGATTCATCGGCGTTTTGGAACTGCCGTGGGTCTCATGGTCGAATCGGCTGGCATGGTTGAAGGTATTGATTGGGGAAGAAAATCTGGAAACTATGTATTTGGCAGAAGCGCTAACCATGGGGTTGCGTTATGCCTTTGAGGAACTGGATATGGCGCTGGTTGCCAGCAGTACCGGAGAGTTTCAGCCGCAGGTTTTGCACACTCTGCTGAATGCTGGGATGAAACCGTATGTACGTCAGCGCCAGATGGTTTATTTTAAGGCTCAATACTGGGATCGAATCATTGTGGGAATATCCCAGGCGGAATGGAACACCCACTACCGGGAGGAGTAAAAAGATGAACGGAGACTCATTAACTGGAAACCTGGTTAGGTTGGTTGCAATAGATCTTGATGAAGATGCCCGATTGCTTTCAGAATGGGATCGTGATAGCGAATTTCAGCGTTTGTTGAACTCAGAAAGCGCATCCCGCTACAATCCCAAGCAAGTGAGGGAGTTTTTTGAAAAAGAAATCGACTCAATGCATTTTTATATGATTCAAAGACTGGAAGATAACCGCAAAATTGGGTTAATTGACCTGAACGGTATTGATTGGGTGAGTAGAAATGCATGGGTTGGTATTGGTATCGGCGAACGGGAATTCTGGGGTAAGGGTTATGGAACGGATGCCATGAAGGTGCTCCTGCGTTATGCCTTTACAATCCTGAATCTGCAGCGAGTAACCCTGAACGTATTTGACTTCAACCAGCGTGGTTACGCCTCTTATAAGAAATCTGGTTTCAAGGAAGAAGGCCGATTGCCGGGTGCGTTATTGAAGGCTGGTAAGCGTTGCGATTTGATTTTCATGGGCATCTTACGATCTGAGTGGGAAGAGCTTCAAAACCAAACACAATAAGAGGAGTTAGTAATGAAGGAATTGTTTGCAATTCAGAGCCGTTCTTTTAAACAGCAGTATCTTTCTGAAGCAGTTGATTTGTTAAATGCGGCAGAAGCAGCAATAAACGGAAAACCTTTCACAAATGAAGATGAATTGAAAAGCGAGTTGAATTCTCCAAACTTTAACCCGCAAACCGATGTGCGTCTGTTTTTTAACGATGAGGATCGGCTGGTTGGTTATGCTGAATTTTGGGATCGCGGTCAACCACATGTCCGCTTATTTGGCTTTGGGGCAGTCCACCCGCATTTTTGGGGCAGAGGCATTGGAACGATGATTCTGGAATGGTTTGAGCGGCGCGCGCAGGATAGCCTGCCGCTGGCTCCAGCCGATGCCCAGGTTGTGATCCATAGCAGTGTTCACAAGCAGAATGAACGGGCGAAACGGCTGCTTGAGAAGCGTGGCTATACTCATGTACGGACATTTTACCGAATGAGAATTGACTTTGAGCAGCCGCCGATGAAACCCAACCTGCCTCAGGGAATTCAGCTGCGCCCCATTCAAAATGAGGCCGACCTTCGGTTGGGAATCTTTGCGGATCATGACTCCTTCAAGGATCACTGGGGATTTGTTCAGGAAGGTCAGAACTTTGAGTCGTTCTTTGAACGGATGGCTTATTACCTGAGAAATGATCCTTATGTAGATTTAAGTCGAAGTATTCTGGCAATGGATGGAGATGAGGTTGCCGGGGTTTGTTTCAACTCGGTTGGAACTGTTCAGGATGCAAAGCAAGGTTGGGTGAATATTTTAGGTGTCCGGCGACCATGGCGCAAACGCGGAATTGGACTGGCGTTGCTGCTTACTTCTTTTAACACCTTCTACTCGCTGGGCCTGACCTCAGCAGGTTTGGGGGTGGATAGTGCCAATTTAACCGGTGCGCTTCGCATTTACGAGCAGGCTGGAATGCAGGTTGAAGAAGAATTTCATACCTATGAACGAGAATTGCGTGCCGGACGGGCTTTATTCAATCGAGGATAGAGGTTAGAGGTTATCGTTTGGCTGCCGGTTGAGATTAGAGTAAAACATCGCCGGCAGCCAGCTGCTTTCGTGGTATACTCTTGCGGTTGAAAGAATTATGGTAGTTCCAGTGATGATTCGAGCAGTAATTTTTGATATGGGTGGGGTTTTGCTGCGAACCGAAGATACCGCTCCCCGTGAGAAACTGGCACAACAACTGGGTATCAGTCGGCAAGCGCTGGAAGAGGCTGTTTTTCTCAGCCCTTCTTCTAAACTGGCGGAAGTTGGGGAAATCAGCGAATCAGAACACTGGCAAAGGGTGCTGGATCAATTCGGCGTTGCTGAGCAGGAAAGGCTGGCTTTTCGCGAGGCTTTCTGGTCAGGCGACCGGGTAGATCACACATTGGTGAATTGGCTGCGCAGTCTGCGTCCAGCATATAAAACAGGTTTGTTAAGCAATGCCTGGGACGAAGCCCGAACCTCCATTCAGGCCCGGTTTAATTTTCTGGATGTTTTTGATGTCAGTTTGTTTTCTGCTGAAGTGGGGTTGCGCAAACCCGACGAGCGATTTTATCGGTTGATTCTCGATCGCTTGCAAGTTGAGCCGCAGGAAGCTGTATTCGTGGATGATTTCCCAGCCAACATTGAAGCTGCCAGACAATTGGGCATGCAGGCGGTTCATTTTCGCAGCCCGCAGCAAGCACTTAACGACGTGAGGAGTTTACTGAATCATCGGTGAGGTCAGGTTTTTTGATTTGATGAGAAGGGCAGATCATTCGCTGGATAAAAATTCGAAAATCATTGCCGGGGTAATTGCTGACACGCATGTGCCAGACCGAATTGATGCCCTGCATCCAGATTTAGAGGAAGTGTTACGCTCAGCGCAGGTGGATGTGATATTACACGCTGGCGATATTTCCAATCCGGCAGTACTGCAGCAGTTGGAGCGAATTGCCCCGGTTATTGCTGTGCGCGGTAATCGGGATTGGGCCTTTCGCAAGACTTTACCGTGGTCACAAACGATTGTGTTGGGTGGGGTTCGCATTCTTCTCACCCATGGACAGGGGGATTTGGGGAATTATCTGGTGGATAAAGTGTGGTATCTTCTGGATGGCTATCGTGCAGAACGTTATTTGCATTTGATTGAACGCAATCTGGAAGACGAACGGGTTGCCATTTTTGGACACACCCACCGCGCCCTTGTTCTTGAAAGGAATGGACGGCTTTTCTTTAACCCCGGGTCTGCATCTTTTGCAGTAGAAAGAGATGGACAACCTTCGATTGGCTTGTTGACCATTGAGGATGGGAGTGTTCAAGGCAGGATTGTGGCGTTGCCGAAGATTAAGATTCGAGGACGAAAGTGGAGAATATTTTAAGATTGAGATTTTGTAAAATTTATTAACATTTGGTTTTTTGTGTTATAATAACAATTTGCGTATTAAGATAGAATGCCTTAAAAGGGTCTGGAAACATTGTTTGGTTTCTTGCAAACGGTGATATCCTGTCCGTAATTTCAGTCAGGAGAAAAAAATGCCTTCTGTTCTCAAAACCAAATCTTACGCTCGAATTCCGGTTGTCTTCGACCTTCCTAATTTGATTGAGGTTCAGATCGATTCTTTTAAGCGTCTCAAGTCGGAGGGGTTGGCGGATTTATTCCATGAGATTTCCCCGATTGAGTCGTACAACAAAGGGATGAAGTTGTATTTTCCGAGCCGTTCTCCCGAATCGGAGCAATGGGGTTTGAAATTCTGGTTTGGCGAGCCCAAGCATTCGATTGAAGAATGCGTCGAGCGCGATTTGACCTATGCCAGCCCTTTGTATGTTTCGGTGCTGCTGGCAGGGCCGGATGTGCCGGAGCCAATTAAACAGGATATCTTCCTCGGCGATTTTCCGGAAATGACCGAGAAGGGTACTTTCATCATTAATGGTACAGAGCGGGTAGTCGTTTCGCAATTGATCCGTTCGCCGGGTGTATATTTTGAGGCGCCGGTTGATCGTGCTACCGGCCACCGATTGGCCATGGCCAAGTTGATTCCTGACCGTGGCGCATGGATGGAATTTGAAACCCGTAAGAACGACTATTTAATTCTCAAGTTTAATCGTAAGCGCACCGTGCCGATTACAATCTTCCTGCGTGCGCTGGCAGCGGTTTCGGACGGGTTGGGAGATTCACCCATCAAAACCGGTTCAGATGAAGAAATCATTGCCCTCTTCCAGGATGTGGATAACAACCCGGAGCGTTTGTTCATCGCTTCAACGATACGGCAGGAGCCGCCCTGGGACTTGAGTGGTGGTTTGACCATCGGTGAAGCAGCGCTGATTGAGTTTTTCAAGCGTATGCGACCGGGCGACCCGGCAACTCTGGAAAATGCCCGTGAATTTCTGGAAGAACAGTTGTTTGACCAGCGTCACTATGATCTGGAAAAGGTTGGGCGCTACAAACTCAATCAGAAACTGGATCTGATGGACAGGATTCCGATGAACCACCGCACTGTAACGGCCTGGGATGTGGTCTATCTGGTGCGGCGGATGATCATGATCAACAACGAAAAAGAAGACAAGGATGACATTGATCACCTTGGTAACCGGCGTGTAAAAACGGTTGGCGAGTTAATTCAAAACAAACTGCGGGTTGGGCTGCGCCGAATGGAACGGGTCATCAAAGAACGTATGTCCATTCGTGATCAGGATCAAACCTCGCCCGTGAGTCTGGTCAATATTCGCCCGGTGGTGGCGGCGTTACGTGAATTTTTCGGCTCAAGTCAGTTGTCTCAATTCATGGATCAGACAAACCCGCTGGCTGAACTGCGCCATAAACGCACCCTTTCAGCCCTGGGGCCAGGTGGTCTGCGCCGTGAACGGGCGGGTTTCGATGTGCGCGATGTGCATCACTCGCATTATGGGCGCATTTGCCCGATTGAAACTCCCGAAGGTCCCAACATTGGTTTGATTGGGCGTCTGGCGAGTTATGCGCGTGTCAATGAATATGGTTTCATCGAAACCCCTTACCGCAGGGTTGTCAAAGCGCTTTCGTCCAATGATCCGCAGCTGGTTGGCAGAAAACTGGCAGAAAATCTGACAGATCCACAGACGGGTGAGGTGATCCTGCGGCAGGGTGATCGGGTTACCCCGGAAGTCTTGCCGTCAATTCAAAAGCTGAATCGTTCGACGATTTTTGTGGTGCCATTCGTGTCGGAAGAGGTGGAGTATCTTTCCGCTGATGCAGAGGATAAATTCGTGATTGCGCAGGCAAACACGCCGCTGAATGAGCACAACGAATTTACCGAAACCCGCATCATGTGCCGGCACCACTCGGATTTCCGCATGTCCTCGCCGGAAGCAGTCAATTACATGGACGTTGCTCCTCATCAGGTGGTGGGTATCAGTGCATCTTTGATTCCTTTCCTGGAACATGATGATGCCAACCGCGCTTTGATGGGTTCCAACATGCAGGCGCAAGCGGTGCCGCTTGTCCAGCCGGATATTCCCATCATTTCGACCGGCATGGAAGCGTTTGCTGCGCTGGATTCGGGTCAGGTGTTGATTGCAGAAGAGGATGGGGATGTGGTATCGGTCACCGGCCGACAAATTGTTGTGCGGAGCGAATCGGGTTTGCGTACCTACAACTTGCGCAAATATCAGCGTTCCAATCAATCCACTTGTATTGATCAGCGACCGGCGGTGGTCAAGGGTCAACGGGTGCGCAAGGGAGATGTGCTTGCCGATTCCTCCTCAACCGTGAACGGGAATCTGGCACTGGGACAGAATGTGGTTGTGGCATTCCTTTCCTGGGAAGGCGGTAACTTTGAGGATGCGATTCTGATCTCCGAAAAACTGGTACAAGATGACCGTTTTACTTCTGTCCATATTGAAAAATACGAGGTAGAAGCGCGGGATACGAAACTCGGCCCGGAGGAAATCACGCGGGATATTCCGAATGTGGGTGAGGACGCCATTAAGGATCTCGACGAACACGGAATCATCCGCATTGGTGCAGAGGTCGGCCCGAACGATATTCTGGTAGGCAAGATTACACCGAAGGGCGAAAAAGAACTGACCCCCGAGGAACGCTTACTACGGGCGATTTTTGGTGAAAAATCGCGTGATGTCAAGGATACCTCCCTGCGGATGCCGCACGGTGAACGTGGCAAGGTTGTGGATGTCAAGGTGTTTACCCGTGAAGAAAACAGTGATCTTTCCGCCGGGGTGGATATGATGGTGCGTGTTTCGGTCGCGCAGCGGCGCAAGATCACGGCGGGTGATAAAATGGCCGGCCGTCATGGGAACAAAGGCGTGGTTTCGCGGGTAGTACCTGTGGAAAACATGCCGTTCCTGGAAGATGGCACTCCGGTTGACATTATTCTGAATCCGCTGGGTGTGCCTGGCCGTATGAATATCGGTCAGGTGCTGGAAACACACCTGGGCTGGGCGGCGCAGCGTTTGGGCTTCCGGGCGATTACGCCGGTGTTTGACGGGGCGAATGAAAAAGAAATTGAAGCCGAACTTGCCCGGGCATGGATCATAGACCACGCATGGAAGGAAGCCGGCGAACGAGCCTGGCAGTGGCTCAAAGAACAGACTTACGACCCTGAAAGCATCCGCGATGATGATGAAGTCCGGCTGCTGTACCTTGAACAGGAATTGGCCAGCCATGGCTATGATGTGGAAAAACTTTCCTATGATGAAAATTATGCGCGCTGGTCGTGGATGGAAGTCTGGTTGCAGGAGCACGGCTACAACCCCAAAGATATCCTTGTATATGAAGAAAATGTTACCCATGACCCGCAAATGGTGGTGAAAGATCAGCATGCGGTGACAGCCTGTTTGCGCTTGTGGCTGCATGAAAATGGCATTGAAGTTGACGCAAATGCCGATGATCAACAGGTGCGCCAGCAGGCAGAAGCCTACATGTTGGAAAGCGGCAATCCCATGCCGGTAATTGGTAAAGTAACTTTGCGGGATGGAAAGACGGGTATGCCTTATGACCAGCCTGTTACGGTGGGGGTGATGACCATGCTCAAGTTGCATCACCTGGTGGAAGACAAAGTGCACGCGCGCTCGACCGGTCCGTACTCGCTTGTTACCCAACAGCCTTTGGGTGGAAAAGCCCAGTTCGGTGGCCAGCGCTTTGGCGAAATGGAGGTGTGGGCGCTGGAAGCCTACGGTGCAGCCTACACCCTGCAGGAGATTTTGACCGTAAAATCGGATGACGTACAGGGACGCGTGGCTACTTACGAGGCCATCGTCAAGAATGAGCCAATTGAAGAACCCGGCCTGCCGGCATCCTTCCGCGTGCTGGTGAAGGAATTGCAGAGTCTGGGTCTGGCGGTTGAGGCGGTCATGGACTCGGGTGAGATCATCCGCTTTGGTAAAGATGAAGAACGGGTGCGTCCGCCCAAACTGGAAACCGGCTTGCTGGCATTGGGAGAGGATTTGGATGAACTGATGTGAAAGGTTGACGGGGAATCACCCCCGTGATATAATCCATCTCCGTGCCTTTACTGTCCGAAAACGCAGTTCTAACGGACGAACGGGAATCAGTGAGGCGATCTCTTGATGTGATCGCCTCCGTTGTTGAAAAAAACACATTCAATCAAGGCGAGCAATCGCCGCAGGACTAATCTTCTGGAGGCAAAAGAACGTGCCAACAATTAACCAACTGATCCGCAAAGGTCGTCAAACCAAAAAGGTCAAGAGCAAGGCTCCTGCGCTGCAATACACCTATAACTCGATGAAGCAGCGCCGCACCCGTCAGGAGAAAGGCGCTCCGCAAAAACGCGGTGTGTGCACTTCTGTGCGTACCATGACCCCCAAAAAGCCGAACTCGGCGCTGCGCAAGATTGCCCGTGTTCGTCTGACCAACATGATTGAGGTGACCGCCTACATTCCTGGGGAAGGTCATCAATTGCAGGAGCACTCGGTGGTGCTGGTGCGCGGTGGTCGTGTGAAAGACTTGCCGGGTGTCCGCTATCATATTGTGCGCGGTACGCTGGATACAACCGGAGTTGCCAAACGCGCTCAGGGTCGTTCCAAGTATGGTGCCAAGAAAGCCAAGAAATAAGCCTGACCTGAGGATGGAGAAAGTTTCATGCGTCGTACCAAACCAGAAAAAAGAGTTGTAGAACCGGATGTGCGCTATAACAGCGTAGATCTGCAAAAATTCATCCATCACATTTTGCGCCGCGGAAAGAAAAGCCTGGCGGTATCCATAGTTTATGATGCGATGGACATGATCAAAGAAAAGACCGGCCGTAATCCGCTGGAGGTTTTTGAACTGGCGCTGAAGAACGTTGGCCCAATTATGGAAGTGCGTCCCCGCCGTGTGGGTGGCGCCACTTATCAGGTTCCAATGGAAGTGCCAGGTGACCGTCGTCTGGCGCTGGCGATGCGCTGGATTGCAGATGCTGCCCGCGCTCGTGCCGGTAAATCCTTTGCAGAGAAAATTGCAGCCGAATTGATTGATGCTGCCAATAATCAGGGCAATGCCGTGCGTAAGCGCGAAGAAACTCACAAAATGGCCGAAGCCAACCGCGCTTTCTCCCATTATCGGGTGTAGCCGGTGTTTTGGCGTTTGGGTTTAGTGCAGGAAGAGTCTCATGCCGCGTAATTTTCCGTTAGAAAAGTGCCGCAATATTGGGATTATCGCTCATATTGATGCTGGGAAAACCACCACCACTGAGCGGATCCTGTTCTACACCGGCAAAACCTATCGGATTGGCTCGGTGGATGAAGGCACAACCGTCACCGACTGGATGGCCCAGGAACGGGAACGCGGTATTACCATTGTGTCTGCAGCGGTAACGGCGGAATGGAAGGGCTATCAAATCAACGTGATTGATACGCCCGGTCACATTGACTTCACGGCTGAGGTGCAGCGTTCCCTGCGGGTTTTGGACGGCGGAGTGGTGATTTTTGACGCGGTTCAAGGGGTTGAACCACAAAGTGAAACGGTCTGGCGTCAGGCAGACCGCTATCAGGTCCCGCGGATTTGTTTCGTCAATAAGATGGATCGGGTAGGTGCCTCTTTTGAGCGCACGATTGAATCAATCCGCCAGCGTTTGGGGGCGAACCCAATTGCGATGCAAATTCCCATTGGCGAGGAATCGGCTTTTGAAGGGGTGGTGGATTTGCTGACCATGCAAGCCATCACATGGGAAGATGAATTGGGCCGTGAACCAAAATACGGAAAAATACCCGATTACCTTCTGCCCCAGGCCCAGGAAATGCGCGCCATCATGGTTGAAAAGATCGCCGAATTCGAGGATGAATTGATCATCAAGTTCCTTGAAGGCGAGGAAATTTCCGTAGATGAATTGAAACAGGTGCTGCGACGAGCGGTCATTGCCAACAAAGCAACACCTGTTTTTTGCGGTTCTTCCCTGCGCAACAAGGGGGTTCAGCCAATACTGGATGCAGTCATTGATTATTTGCCGTCACCGATGGATATCCCGCCAGTCAAAGGGGTGGACCCGGATAACCATGACCGCATCATCGAGCGTCCGGTTGATGATGATGCTCCCATGAGCGCGCTGGTTTTCAAAATTGTGGCTGACCCGTATGTGGGCAGGCTGGCCTATTTCCGGGTGTATTCGGGAAAAGTGACCCAGGGCGAAACCGTGCTCAATTCTTCCAAAAACCGCAAGGAGCGGATTGGGCGTATGGTGCGCATGTACGCTGACCGGCGCGAAGACATCACCGAAGTGTATGCAGGAGATATTGGGGCTGTTCTGGGTTTCAAGGATACCTTTACCGGTGATACCCTGTGCGACCCCAAGAATCCGATTTTGCTGGAAAGCATCACCTTCCCCGAACCGGTCATTTTTGTGGCTGTGGAACCGAAAACCACCGCCGATCAAGACCGCATGGCAGAAGCCCTGCGCCGGTTGGCCGAAGAAGACCCTACATTCAAGGTGCGCACAGATGAAAATACCGGCCAGACCATCATTGCCGGTATGGGCGAACTGCATCTGGACATTATCGTAGACCGTATGATGCGTGAATTCCGCGTTCAGGCCAATGTTGGCCGCCCGCGGGTTTCCTACCGCGAAACGATTACCCGCCCGGTAATCGGAGTCAATTACAAGTATGTCAAACAAACCGGCGGTCGTGGTCAGTACGGGCATGTGGTTCTGACCCTTGAGCCACTTGAACGCGGTAACGGCATCCGTTTTGTAGATCGAATTGTGGGCGGTGTTATTCCTAAGGAATACATCCCGGCAGTCGAAAAAGGTATTTTGGAAGCGGCTGAGTCGGGGATTCTGGCCGGGTATCCGGTGACGGATATTCAGGTCACCCTGACCGATGGATCCTATCATGAGGTTGACTCCAGTGAAATGGCGTTCAAAATGGCTGCCATTTTTGCCTTCAAGGAAGGCATGCAGCGCGGAGCGCCGGTACTTTTGGAGCCGATCATGAAAGTGGAGGTTGTGTTACCGGAAGAATATTTGGGTGATGTACTGGCTCAATTGAATTCCCGCCGGGCTGAAATCCAGGGAATGGATATGCGTCCGGGCAATGCGCAGGCCATCCGCGCGCTGGTGCCATTGGCCGAAATGTTTGGGTATACCACCGAGCTGCGCTCGGCTACTCAGGGTAGGGGCGTCTATTCGATGGAGTTTGACCACTATGCCCCGGTACCCGAATCGGTAAAACAAAAAATTCTCAACTAATATCATTCACTGAATTCCTATCAGGACTTTTTGCGAGGAGAGATTAAATCACATGGCGAAGCAAAAATTTGAGCGAACGAAACCGCATCTGAACGTAGGGACCATGGGGCATATTGACCATGGCAAGACGACATTGACCGCGGCGATCACGAAGTGGTGCAGTCTGCTGGGG
>NZ_JBRCOK010000088.1:0-32397 GCF_053501535.1 Bellilinea sp.
CGGGCATACGACCCCTGTCTTTCCTGCTCCACCCATGCAGTCGGCCAAATGCCCATCACCATCGAAATGGTTGATGATCAGGGTAATCTAGTCAAGACTATCTCACGATAGTATGAGTATGGACCGAAAAGGACAAAGGCAGCAGGTTCCTGTTCCTTCATTACCTCCACAACAGGAACCTGCTGTGGAACGAATCCTCTTGCTGGGGTATGGAAACCTTGACCGACAGGACGACGGGATTGCCTGGCACATCCTCAGACGGGTTGCCGAACGACTGAACAAACAACTTCCAGATATTCCAGAGGAACACCTGTACGAGTTATCACCCTCAATCACTGTGGGGTTCGCGCTTCATCTGATTCCGGAACATGCTGAATGGCTGAGCCGCTACGAGCGCGTATTATTTCTCGATGCACATACCGGCAGCGTTCCGCAGGATGTTTCATTCACCCTCCTTAAGCCGCAGTTTGAACCCTCTCCTTTTACACATCACCTAACCCCCGCCACCTGCCTGGCATTGTGTGAAACACTTTACCAGAAATCACCGCAGGGAGCGTTGTTATCGGTACGCGGTTTCAACTTCAATTTCAGTCAGTCGCTTTCCCCTTCCGCCCGACTGCTGCTTGAACCCGCCGTAGAACAGGTTTTGAAATGGCTGGGTTGAAAATCAGGCAACTTTTGGTGACAAGTTACCCGCCAGAATGATGACGCAGGACACTTTAACAGATACACCGGTCAATGGTACAAACATAAATAATCACAATCCTGCTCAACAACCATGCAAAAGACAAGCCTGATCGAAACCCTCCAAACCATACCCTGGTTTTTAGATCTAAAACCCCAGCAAATTGAAGCGCTGGCTGATATTTCATCCATTGTCCATTGCAAAGAAGGCACAGCCATCTTTTGTGAGGGTGACCGCGTAGATAATGTGTACATCATCCTATCGGGAGAAATTGGCGTAGATATCACCATACCAACTCGCGGTGTTGTGCGCATTGCGACGGCTGAACCACTCGATATTATCGGCTGGTCAAAATTGACCCCGGTGGTTCGTCAGCGAACCGCCTCAACCATTGCCATCAAGGATTCAACCCTGCTGGTCCTCAATGGGGATGCGTTGAACCGCCTGTGTGAAGATGATCCGCGGCTCGGATATATTATCATGCGCCGCATTGCCAACGTGGTTGCCAGCAACCTTTTGACCATCAAGCTCCAAATGATGGACATCATTCTTCAGTCTTCCAATGAAACCGGCCTGACCACAAGATAAACCAGGGATAATCAGGTAATTCAACAATTTAAGGGATTTTCAATCCGTATTGTCTTAATGGTAAAATTACTCTAATGCACGAGCTTGCGGTAACCGAATCCGTTCTTGACATCGCGCTGCGCCACGCTGGTCAGGCAAATGCATCGCGTGTAACCGATATTTATCTGGTCATTGGCCGCTTTTCCAGCATTGTGGATGATTCGGTTCAATTTTATTGGGACATGATCGCCGAAAACACTATTTGTCAGCATGCAACCCTGCATTTTAAGCGAGTTCCAGGCCGTATGAAATGCCTCGAATGTGAAAAGGAATTTGAAGTTCAGCAGTCTCTCGACCCCTGCCCCTATTGCGGTAGTTTTCACCTGAACATCATCGGGGGCGAAGAATTTTATGTTGAATCCATCATTGTAGAAAAATGAGGAGAGCAATGTCCCCCACCACCCGTATCCCTGTTGTTGAGAAAATTTTCGATGCCAACGATCAGGTTGCCCAGCAAAACCGCAGCCTGTTCGATCTTCACCACACCTTTGCAATCAATGTCATGGCTTCCCCCGGTGCTGGCAAAACCACCTTCATCCTTAAAACGCTGGAAGGACTTTCTTCTAAATATCGCATGGCTGTAATTGAAGGGGATACTGCCCCTGTAACCATTGATTCCGATAAAGTATCGGCCATGGGCATACCCGTTGTTCAAATCAATACCGGAGGCGACTGCCACCTGGATGCCGTCATGTTGCACGCCGGCTTACAATCCCTTCCATTGCAGGATGTGGATATCGTCTTGATCGAAAATGTGGGCAACCTGATTTGTCCAGCTGCCTTCAAATTGGGTTCTCATCTCAATTTGCTAATTGCCAGCATCCCGGAGGGGGACGACAAACCATACAAATACCCCAACATGTACCGCGGGCTGGATGTTCTGGTGGTCAACAAAATGGACTTGTTGCCCTATGTGGATTTCAACATGGCTTTCTTTCAGCAGGGAGTAGAGATACTCAACCCCGGCTTGCGTACTTTTCCGGTTTCCGCAAAAACCGGCGAAGGAATGCAGGCATGGTATAACTGGCTGGATGAGGTTGTTCAAAAACATCGCCAAAAATGAGCGCGGAATCTTTGGCAGTTCGAGTTCTGGTTAGCGGTATTGTGCAGGGGGTTGGTTTTCGTCCGTTTGTTTACAATCTCGCGCGGCAGAATGGCGTAAAAGGCTGGGTTCGCAACACATCCGGTAATGTTGAAATTCATCTGGAGGGCAGCCAGCATCATCTGGATAATTTCCTGAACCAGTTGAAAACTCATCTCCCACCCCTGGCACGGATTGATTCATTGCAGGTCATCACCACCCAACCCGAATACGCCGATGATTTTCGGATTCTTTCGAGCCAGGTAGATGTTAACCAGTTTCAGCCCATTTCCCCGGATACGGCCATTTGCACCGATTGCCGCCGGGAACTCTTCGACCCGGCTGACCGCCGTTTTCGCTATCCATTTATCAATTGTACCAACTGTGGTCCGCGCTTTACCATCATCAAAAGTCTGCCTTATGACCGCCCGAACACCACCATGGCAGACTTTGAGATGTGTCCTTCCTGTCGCGAAGAATATCACAACCCTCAAGACCGCCGCTTTCATGCCCAGCCGGTGGCCTGCCCACAGTGCGGCCCTCAGGTCTGGCTGGAGGAGAACGGTCAACTCATCGCTGAAAAGGATGCTGCCATTCAAACCGCTCGCGAATGGTTGAAGCAGGGCAAAATTCTTGCCATCAAAGGGCTGGGCGGTTTTCATCTGGCCTGTGATGCCACCAATCCCCATGCCGTTCAAACCTTACGGGAACGTAAACAGCGCAGCGATAAACCCTTTGCCTTGATGGCCTTTGACCTTTCTGCCATTGAGGAATTTTGTGTTGTTGAACCCGAAGAAAAAGAGTGGCTCGAATCGCGCATTGCTCCGATTGTGTTGCTACAATCCCGCAGCCCTAACCGGCTGCCTGACAATATCGCTCCGCACCAAAAACGGCTGGGTTTTATGCTGGCGTACACGCCGCTGCACCTGCTGCTAACCGAACCCGAACAGGGCTATCCGCCGGTACTGGTGATGACTAGCGGCAACCTCAGCGATGAGCCAATCGCCTATCGCGATGAACAAGCCCGCCAACAACTGGCCACGCTGGCGGATGCTTTTCTTTTCCATAACCGTGAAATTCATATGCGGATTGACGATTCGGTCATCCGGTTGCAACAGAAAAAGATCTATCCCATCCGCCGTTCACGCGGTTTTGCGCCGGATGCAATCATCGTCAACCACGAAATGCCTCCCTTGCTGGCAACCGGCGCCGAGTTAAAAAACGCTTTTTGCCTCACCCGCGGAAAATACGCCTTCCTCAGTCACTACATCGGCGATATGGAGAACTACGAAACCCTGCAATCCTTTGAGGAAGGCATCACTCACTATGAGCAAGTTTTTCAAATTCAACCTGCCGCAATCGCCTGTGACCAGCATCCCGACTATCTGGCAACGCGTTATGCCATTCAACGTTCCCAATCGCAAAACCTGCCATTGATTCAGGTGCAGCATCATCACGCCCATCTGGTTTCCTGTTTGGGTGATAACCAATGGCTCAACGACCAGCCCGTTATTGGAGCCATTCTGGATGGCACCGGTTACGGTAGTGATGGTGCAATTTGGGGTGGAGAATTTTTACTGGGCAACCACAGCGCTTACCAGCGGATTTTGCACTTGAAGTATGTACCTCTCCCGGGTGGCGATGCTGCCGTCCGGCGCGTCAGCCGAATTGCACTGGCACATCTATGGTCAGCTGGTATTGAATGGGAAGCCGATCTGCCCCCTGTTACAGCGCTTTGCGAAGAGGATAGGACTCTGCTGCGCACTCAGCTGGAACACCGCATCAACACCCCGCTCACTTCCAGCATGGGCAGGCTCTTTGACGCTGTTTCTGCCCTGCTGGGCATTCGCGACCGCATCACCTATGAAGGACAGGCAGCCATCGAGCTGGAAAACCTGGCGGATGAAAGCGAAAGCGGGTTTTATCCCTTTGTAATTGCTGAAGATGAGATTGACCCGGCCCCACTTTGGGAAGCCGTCCTATCCGATTGGCGGAAGGGAATTTCTCCAGCGGTTATTGCCGGCCGCTTTCACAATGCCATCGTACAGTTAATTCTGGAAGCCGCCCAAAGCATCCGTAAAACCAGTGGAGTGAATGTCGTCGCTCTGTCCGGAGGGGTCTGGCAAAATTCACTCCTTCTGAAAAAAACAATACCCCTTCTCCAGAAACATTCATTTGAAGTGCTCCTGCATCAGCGCGTGCCGCCGAATGACGGTGGAATTGCACTGGGGCAGGCTTTGATTGCTGCCGTATATCTGCAACAAACGGCAGAGAAAGGATTGGAAAATGTGTCTTGGAATTCCCGGTAAAATTGTTGAACTGTATCAACAGGCTGGCTTACGCATGGCAAAAATTGATTTTGGCGGCGTTTTACGGGAAGCCTGTGTTGAGACCCTGCCCGAAGCAAAAGTCGGCGATTACGCCATCATTCATGCCGGCTTTGCATTGAACCTGCTAGATGAACAGGAGGCACTTGAAACCCTGGCATTGCTGCGCCAGGCTGGGGTGCTGGAGGAAGAGCTGAATTTACCGAGCACACAACAGGAATAATCGCTATGGACTTAAACCTGCTGAACCAAACCCTGCGGGATGAACGACAGGTTAAAGCAGAAATTGAAAAAATTCGCCGCATTTTGACCCGCCCATGGGTATTGATGGAAATTTGCGGCGGTCAGACCCATGCCATCATGCAGTCCGGGCTGGATCAGCTGCTGCCGGCGGAAATCGAACTGGTGCATGGACCCGGCTGTCCTGTTTGCGTCACGCCACTGGAGTTGATTGACAAAGCCCTGGCGATTGCTGCCCGTCCAGAAGTGATCTTTTGTTCCTTTGGCGATATGCTGCGCGTGCCGGGATCCAACCGCGATCTGTTCTCCCTGCGCGCCAGCGGAGCGGATGTGCGGGTCGTGTATTCTCCCCTGGATGCAGTAAAAATTGCCCAGCAAAACCCTCAGCGCGAGGTGGTATTTTTTGCCATTGGTTTTGAGACCACTGCTCCACCCAACGCCATGAGTGTGCTGCAAGCCAAAGCGCTGGGTTTGAAAAATTACTCGGTGCTCGTGTCGCAGGTATTGGTGCCCCCTGCCATGCACGCCATCCTTTCCGCTCCGCAAAACCGGGTGCAGGGGTTTTTGCTTGCCGGTCATGTCTGCACCGTCATGGGCTATCAGGATTATCTACCCATCGCTGAACAATACTATGTCCCCATGGCAGTAACCGGCTTTGAACCGCTGGATCTGGTTCGAGGTATTTATTCGGTAGTAACCATGCTGGAGAACAACGAAGTGAGAGTTGAAAATGCCTACGCTCGAGTGGTTAAACCTGAGGGCAATCCAGCCGCTCAGGCAATCATTCAGCGGGTTTTTCAGCCGGTTGATCGCAACTGGCGCGGAATCGGCCGTATTCCACACAGCGGTTGGGGGCTGCGTCCGGAATTTTCCGAATTTGACGCCGAGCTGCGCTTTGATGTAGGCAGCATACAAACCCATGAATCACCCCTGTGCATTGCCGGCGAAATTTTACAAGGGCTCAAAAAACCATTCAATTGCACTGCATTTGGCGATCCATGCACCCCGCAAAACCCACTCGGAGCGCCCATGGTTTCGGCCGAAGGGGCATGTGCCGCCTACTACCGTTTTGCCCGCACGAATTCCACCGGAATGGGATAAAAATCATGCCAGACTCTTCCTTTCCCGCCATGCAAGGGCCGGTCTGCCCCTTACCCCTCAAACATGATGATCAAATCATCCTTGGGCATGGCAGTGGCGGACGCCTGACCCACGATTTGATTAAAAATATCTTTCTGCCCTATCTTTCCAGCCCTCCACTTCTCCAGGCAGATGATTTTGCCCGTCTGAACAAACCTGACGGTGAAGTGATCATTTCTACCGATTGTCATATCGTCAGTCCGCTCTTCTTCCCCGGCGGGGATATTGGCCGGCTGGCAGTCTGCGGCACAGTCAACGACATTGCCGTTTCCGGCGCCCAACCCCTCTACCTGACGGCCGGTTTTATCCTCGAAGAGGGCTTGCCGATTCACACACTGGTACGAATTCTGGAATCGATGCGGGCTGCGGCTCATGAAGCCGGTATCCAAATTGTTGCCGGGGATACCAAAGTGGTTGAAAAAGGCAAAGCCGACGGGGTCTTTATTACCACCACCGGCCTCGGCTTCTTACCGCAAGGCCGAAGCATCAACGGTCGTCAGGCGCAACCGGGTGATGTCATTCTGGTATCCGGCAGTGTGGGGGATCACGGCATTGCTGTTCTGGCAGAACGCGGTGAATTGGGATTCAGCACGCAGATTCAGTCGGATGTTGCTCCGCTAAACGGATTAATTCAAGAGCTTCTGGCGGCAGCGCCGCATACCCACGTCCTGCGCGACCCCACCCGCGGCGGTCTGGCCACAACCCTCAACGAAATTGCCGCCCAAAGTCAGGTTGGGATGCTGCTCCACGAAAATGCCATACCCATCCAGCCGGCTGTGCGAGCTGCGTGCGAGATGCTCGGTTTTGACCCGCTCTACATAGCCAACGAAGGCAAAGTCATCGCCATTGTCCCTCCACAGGAAGCTGAAGCCGCCCTGCAGGCCATGCGCTGCCATCCTTATGGAAATCTGGCATCCCGAATTGGGAAAGTCACCTCCGATTTTAACGGCCGCGTACTGCTTAAAACCAGCATCGGCGCTACCCGCGTGCTGGATATGCTGGCAGGTGAAATCTTACCGCGCATTTGTTGACCATTTCAGCGGTAACGAATTTCGCCAAAATTCCACTCTATTTGATAATCCGGGTTCCATGCGTTGAAAATGCGCTGACTCAGGCGTGCTGTTAAAGCATTGGCCGGTTCGAACAGCAATTGCGCAGGGTCATAAAGGAAAATAACCATCACATAATCTGACTGCGGACCGAAGACAATTCCCGCATCACTGATCGTATGTAAAAAGCCATCACTCTCTTCTGTCCAGCCATGTTTGTGGGCAAAGGGCACTCCCTCGGGCAATCCGGCCTCTCCCAAAACACCAATGCGGTTGCGTTTCATGGTTTCCATCAAATAGTCACATTTCTCGGCGTTAATTTCTTCGGGAAAGGTTTCCACAAAGACCCCCTTCTCCGAAACGGCGCATTGGTAAATTTCCTTCAACAAACGGCCCATCTCGCCCGCCGTTGTCTGATTATACACATCGGGATTGATATTAACATCGAGGCGCTGGTTAGCCGGTGTATCGAAACGCTGTAACAGTGGAGCACCAAGATAAAAGTAGCCAGCCAAAAAAGTATTCTGAAACCCGGCTTTTTGCAGCATTTCAGTCACTTTCAAAGGAGCCAGCGTCGAGCCGAGGTAAACCTCCATGATTCGGTCGGCAGGCGGATTTTCGGAATAAACCATCATCCGTTCGGATAGCCGCATAAATTCGTCCGGAAAAGGAGGCTGCACCTGCATTAATGCCGTCAATAGAATGGGGATTTTAATAGTAGAAGCAGCCGAAAAGGCAATCTCTGTCGGCACCTCTTTGCCATTTGCTACAGCAAAATGCACCTGTTGGTCTTTGGATAAGTGGTAAACATAAATTTCCGCAATTCCATTGAAATTGGCTTTCCGCAGTTCGTCCATTAGAACGGCTTTTAGCAAACTGGCATCCACCCAATCCATGGGTTGCTCCTGGACGATCAGGTCCACCTGTCTTTCCAAAGGATTGCTCAACGCCGCCCGAAAACGAACAAGGGAAGCCTCGATATCCAAAAACCTGCCTGAAACGCCTGCTGAAAAGCGACTGCTGGCTGGAATGGGAAAGGGCGGGACAGGTACCACATCATAGCGGTTGGCGATCTCACTTTGCAGATAGGCTCTGAGTTGACTTTCATCCAGAGAAAACCGAATCTCACGCTCAATTACCAGTTGGGGATCATTCCAGAGGTAAGCCCAAAAAGAATTGAAGTTGGATTGTTTGGGTTGAGGCTGCGCGCCATCTAAAAAGATCACGCTGAAACCAAGCGCTTCAGCCGGTGTATGAATAATTTGCCCTTGATAGCGTAATTCAAACGGACTCAGATAAACCGCCAATACTCGCTGCTGAGCTTGATCCAGCGTCAGCCCGCCCACATGAACAACTCCCCACTGGCTGTGTTCCGGCAGCACGGCTTGGGTTTGTCGGTACTCCCGAAAGGCATTTAGCGTCAGCAATCCGGCAGCCAAAATCAGAATAAGGGAAACCACCCTCAGTGAGATTTTCCAGCGACGAGGTTCCACTCTGGTTTAACGATAACAATCAATAGAAACAGCCATCAAGGGATCAATCACCGCCGGTCCTTCTACGGTCTTAATTTCAAGGATCGGGTTCATGTAGGTATAGCGTGCCGAAAGTCCCTCGGGCACATAAATCCGCACACCTTTGATATCGGTATACATCCAGTTCTTGCCGTCGAAATGCCAGTGGTCAGGCTTTCCTCCAAATAATGCCGCTGCCCCCTGCTGCGTGGGCGGACAGGCGAATAATCGCCCCTGCCGGGCATACTGTGTCACGGTAGGAGGGGGTGGAATCAATTGCACTTTTTCACCACTCAACAATCCGTTCACCACAAGAATAGCGCGGTCAAAGATACCGGTCTGGTAAATCAACATTCCGGCAATGACCAATCCGAGGATCACCAAAATCAACAGCAAGGCGCGCTCCAACGACTTTGACCGCGCTGGTTCTTCAACAATGTCCATAATCCGCTCAATTTGCGCTTCGTTGAGGCGCGGATCTTTTTCCAGGATCAGGCGCACCTCTTCTCTGGAATTACCCAATTCAAGCAATTTTCTGGCTTGCTGAATAGCCCTCTCCGGTGGTTCGGTTATCCCCTCATGACCGCTAAAATCTTCTTTACTCAGATTAATGCGCGTCAGGGGTTTGCCCCCACCGGTGACGGCAATCATCTTTGCATAATTCAAATGATCTTTTTCGATCTTTTGCTTGATTTTCTCTCGTACCATTCCAAAGGGCATCCACACGCCATATAGTTCAACGCCCAACATTTCCGGGTATTGAATCAAACGAATTTGTTCCCCCGTTTCGGAAACTTCAAATTCCGTTGAACAGTGCGAACAGTGCAGCAAATCCGGCACGCCAGCTTCACGAATAATTTCCAGCCCTGACTGATTGCATACCGGGCAATCCAAACTCTTGACCCAATAAGCAAGAATGGAGTTCATGGGGCGGACTTTTTCCATAACCTAATTATACTGATCCAACCCTCTCCTTGACAATCTATTTACATCATTTATACTTACACCATCTTAAACGGGAGACACATAAATGAAATACGACTATCAGGAAACTACCAAAGATTTACTCAAGAGAATTGATATCCATTCCAAATTTGGCAGCCGCAATATTGATGAATGGATGCTGGAAATATTACCCCTCCAGAAAGGGCAAAAGATTTTGGATGTTGGCTGCGGCGCCGGCAAACAATGTTTCTCCTATTACGATTATTTGAACGGGGAAGCAAAAATTCTGGGGGTGGATGTCAATAAAGAATTGCTGGATGAAGCCAAGCAGGAAAATCAGCGCCGCAAGGCAAATGTCGAATTTATGGAATTGGACTTCAACCGTCCATTCAATTTACCCGAGAACCACTTTGATCTGGTGTCGTGTTGCTTTGCCATTTACTACGCTGAAGATATCCCCTTTACCATTCGCGAAATGCACCGCGTATTGAAACCCGGCGGTGTACTCTTTACTTCTGGTCCAATGCCAGAAAACAAACAGCTTTTTTACGACATCATTCGCGAAGCCACCCAAAAGCCCATCCCACCCATGCCGGGCAGTTCGCGCTACGCCAGCGAAATTTATTCCACAATTAAGGATACCTTTGCAAAAACCGAACTGCACATCTTTGAAAATCCCTTAACCTTTGAAAGCGTCGAACCTTTCATTGAATACACGCGCGCTTCCCTCTCTGAGGATCGCCGTCTTTGGAAATCTTTCTTTCAGGACAAGGAAGACTTCAATCGCATTATGACCCAAATCGAAGAAACCGCCACCCGCCGATTGGAAAAAGAAGGCAAACTGGTTATGACCAAAGTCGTCGGCGGTATTCTGGCCACCAAATAGCCTATGGGACAGGATCTGATTTTTTACGGACGACGGGTGTTGTTTCTCGGCGCTCACCCGGATGACATTGAAATTGGCTGCGGGGCTTTACTGGCGCAAATTGTGGATAAGACCGATATCCTCTGCGTCACCCTTTCCGACAACCAGAAAAACCCGGAATTGAAGAACCTTGTAGAGGAACATTATCAATCCATGGCAGTTTTGGGCGTTCCGGAGGAAAAAGCCATCCTGGGTCAGTTTGAAACCCGGCGTTTTCCCTATTACCGCCAGGAAATTCTGGAATATCTGATTCAGATCAACCGCACTTACAAACCGGATTTGATTTTTGTACACACCAAAGCTGACATTCATCAAGATCACGCCACCCTGACTGAGGAAGCGCTGCGTGCCTTTCGAGGAACGACCGTGCTGGGTTTTGATGTCATTCGCAGCAGCTATGGCTTTTTCCCGAGTTTTCTGGTTGAAGTGAGCGAATCGGCTGTCGAAAGGAAAATTGAAGCCCTCAAGCAGTATAAAACCTATCAAAACCGCTATTACTTTGATCCGGATATCACTCGATCCACCCTCATCCGAAACGGCGCTATCTGTGAACGTCCTTTCGCTGAAGGATTTGACATCCTCAGAGTGGTAGGAACCTTTGCCAGTCCGATCAATAACGGTAATTGAACTTAAACTAATCATCAAAAAGCCCCGCGAAGTGGCGGGGCTTTTTGGATTTTCGATGGTCAGTCGGGTACACCGACCTCAATATCATCTTCAGTAATCCGCACCGGATAAGTGGGAATATCTACAACGGCCGGCAGTGAAAGTACCTTGCCGTTGCGCACATCAAAACGCGCGCCGTGACGCGGACAGATGATCTGATGTCCGTCCAGCTCGCCATCTCCCAAAGGGCCATCATCGTGGGTGCATATATCCCCAATGGCAAACAACTTACCGGCAATATTAAACACCACAATGGAAACATCGCCGATTTCGACAAAAAGACGTTCGCCCGGAGGGAGGTCCTCCACTTTTGCGACTGTGTAAAAGGAATAATCCGTCAAATCAATCGGTTCGGTCATAGGCTCTTACTCCTCCACCAGACTGTCACTGGCTTCACCCAAACCATAAACTCCGGCTTTAATGACTTTTAGCGGGAGTAAGGCACACTTCAAGCGTACCGGCCCCAGCTCAATCCCCAGTAAATCCAGCACGTCCTCTTTATTCAAGCGCTTGACTTCTTCCAGGGTTTTACCAATGATGCTTTCCAAAAGCAAATCGGCTGAAGCTTGAGATATGGCGCAGCCGTGACCGCTGAAGGCAGCCTCCACCACCCGTGAGTTTTCATCTACACGCAAATCTATGCGGATGTGATCACCGCACAGCGGATTCTCATCTTCAAAAGAAATATCATGAGGTTCAAGCACACCCCGGTAAAGGGGTTCTTTGTACCGCTCAATAATAATTTCGCGATAAAGATCATCCATTGCGGTTTGCCTTTTAACCGAAAATCTTTTTTACTTTTGCCAGTCCGCGCACCAATTGATCCACTTCCTCACGGGTATTATAAAGATAAAAACTTGCTCGCGTCGTCGCCGGCAAGCCAAATTTTTCATGCAGCGGCATGGCACAATGATGTCCGGCGCGTACTGCAATTCCCTCACTATCCAGGATTTGCGAGACATCATGCGGATGCACGCCACGCATGGTAAAGGATGCCACACCACCTTTTTGTTCAGCAGACGGCCCGTAAACTTTTACCCCCTCAATCTCGCTCAGCGCTTCAAGCGCATAACCGATCAGCTCATATTCGTGGGCTGCCACCCGTTCCATGCCAACCCTACTCAGGTAATCCACCGCCGCACCAAATCCAATTGCCTCTGCAATGGCCGGTGTACCGGCTTCAAATTTATGAGGTAGATCATTGGGACTGAAGCTGCGCAAATACACCTTTTTGATCATATCTCCGCCGCCTAAAAATGGCGGCATGGCCTCCAGCAATTCCTCTTTGCCATAAAGCGCGCCAATGCCGGTCGGACCCAGCATTTTATGCGCAGAAAAGGCAAGGAAATCTACATCTAAATCTTGAACATTGACCGGAAGATGCGGTACCGACTGAGCGCCATCCACGAGCACAAGCGCACCCGCTGCATGAGCCAGACGGGTAATCTGCCGTATGGGGTTAATTGTCCCCAGCACGTTGGACATGTGAGTAATGGCAACAATTTTTGGCTTTTGCTCCAGGAATTGCTCAATTTCGCTCAGGTCAAGCAAGCCTTCATTCGTGACGGGAATGAAATCCAAAAACAGTTCCTTCTCCTGTGCCAGCATTTGCCACGGCACAAGATTGGAATGATGCTCCATTTCTGTCAGCAGAATACGGTCACCCCGTTGCAAAAACTTGCGTCCCCAGCTGAATGCCACCAGATTGATCGCCTCGGTTGTATTGCGAACAAAAATTACTTCACGACTTTTACGCGCTCCAATGAAGCGGGCAATTTTTTCACGGGCCGCCTCATATTGGGCGGTAGCCTCTTCCGCCAGGGTATGCACCCCGCGGTGAATATTGGCGTTGTTTCTTTCGTAATACTCGTTCATTGCCCGAATGACCGCCAGCGGTTTTTGTGAGGTCGCCGTCGAGTCCAGATAGACCAGTGGAATACCCGGCGCAATCTCCCGCTTGAGGATTGGAAAATCGTCTCGGATTCGAAGGACATCGATACGATCAGTCTTGGTGGTGTTCATCAATTACCTCATTACAACCAGTAAATGGTCTGCCTATTCCGAGTTTGCCAGCTCTGCGCGTGATCCTTTTTTGGCGGGGAAGCGGATGTGAGGGGAATTTTGTGGATACCAGAGGATATGGTCCGGCACCATCCAGCCATCCGTCAAAAAGACGTTGGTGCGGAATTGTACAGCAACCATTTTGGGGTCCACCTGTACAACAATCCCTTTTAACCAACCACGAACGCGCTGGCCGCCTTTTTCATGGTCACAATAAACCTCAACCGTATCCCCCACCTCAAAGGTTGTTTCGGGTTCCGGTGGGTTGATGAAAGGAACTCCTGCCATACCTTGCTCCCTCTCGTGATATTATCGATCAATCAGTTAATTTTATCACAAACCATTCAAGATTGAACGATTCTCAGTCAGACAGGCTACCCTTTCCGGTTATTTAGTGGAAAGGGCAGCCTTTGTGTTATTTTGATCAAAACAATGAAATTATCAGCCGTGATACACTTCCATCTTTCGGGTAATCGCTTCCTGGAAGCGTTCCCGCACCCCTTCAAAGGGAATCCGCTGCATGATTGGGTCGAAGAACCCTTCCACGATGAGGCGTTCTGCCTCGACCTTGGGAATGCCCCTCGCCCGCAGGTAGAAGACCTGATCCGGGTCAATCTTTCCGACCGTTGCACCGTGTGTACAGCGCACATCATCCGCCAAGATTTCCAGACCGGGAATGGAATCAGCTCGCGCCTCACGGCTGAGCACCAGATTTCGGTTTGCCTGATATCCATCCGTTTTCATTGCACCCGGCGCCACATAAATCATTCCCTGCCACACCACCCGACTGCGGTCAATCAACGCACCCTTGAAAAGCAAATCGCTGGTGGTGTTCGGCGCCAGATGATTTTGCTGTGAGTCATAATCCAGATGTTGCTGACCATCCGTGAAGTAGAAGCCGGACATTCGCCCGCTTGCTCCTCGACCGATCAGGTCTAAATCGGCAAAATTTTTGGTCAATTGGCCACCCATGGCACCAAAAATCCAGTCCAGGTTGCCATCTGCTTCAACCTGAGAGCGTTCATGGGTGAAATTCCAGACATTTTCACCCCACGATTGCAACTCAACAAAACGCAGATTTGCACCCGCGCCGACATGCACTTCTACCAATCCCACATGCAGGGTTTGGCCGGCTTCCGTCGGTGAGGCATATTCGTGAACATAAGTAACGCGAGCGCCCTCCTCCAGCCACACAATCATGTGAGAAATATGCGCCAGATTCACGCCGGGTCCCCACAACAGACTATGAAGCGGTTGGTCAATTTCCACATTGCGTGGTACATACAACAGCACGCCGGTATCTGCCAGGGCAGCCGCCAGCGCAGCAAACTTACCTTCGGTGGGCTTCACCACTTTATTGAGAACTTTTTCCAGCAGGTGTGGAAACTGTTCTTCTGCCGTGCGCAGATCAGTAAAAACCACACCTTTTTGCGCCAGTTCTGCAGAGAGCGCAACTTGCGAGCCGCCCGGCATCAGGATGATCTGCCCGCCGTGATCGCCATCGGCAATGGGACGCATCAATTCTTCCGGCAGAGGAGCCAAATCCAGATAGGCTTCCTTCTGTGGCAGACGGAAGCGATCCGCTTCCAGACCCCGCAAGTCGGTGCGTCGCCAGGCTTCTTCTTTGACGGAAGGCATGGGCAGTGATTGATAAGTTTTCCAGGCCTCAAGGCGATAATTGGAGATAAATTCGCTCATTCCAGCCGAGCGAACCATCTCCTGAGTAAAAGCAAAGTCCTTTACAGCGGCTTCATCGCGCCGCCGGGTACGGGTGACGATTTTGGGAGTTTCTTTGGTCATAGGTTTAATGAGTCCTCTTCTGGTTGGTTTTGCATTGTGACAACAGCCCAATCACCCAATTGATCCTTCCATTTGCAGTTGAATCAGGCGATTCATTTCAACGGCATATTCCATCGGCAATTCTTTGACCAACGGCTCAATGAATCCTGAAACGACCATCGTTGTGGCTTCTTCCTCGCTCAAACCACGGCTCATCAGGTAAAACAATTGTTCCTCACCCACTTTGGAAACGGAGGCTTCATGTCCAATGGTGACATCCTGTTCGTCTATTTCAATGTATGGGTAAGTATCCGAGCGCGACTGGGGGTCGAGCAGCAGTGCATCGCACACCACATTGGAGCGCACATCTTCGGCACCCTTATAAACTTTCAGCAACCCGCGGTAGGAAGCCCGCCCGCCGCCTTTGCTGATGGATTTGGAAGTGATTTTACTGCTGGTGTGCGGCGCAAAGTGAACCACTTTACCGCCAGCATCCTGCCACTGACCCGGTCCGGCAAACGCCATGGATAGGATTTCACCGTGTGCACGCGGGCCCATCAGGTAGCAGGAGGGGTATTTCATGGTGACTTTGGAACCCAGATTGCAGTCCACCCATTCCATGGTGCCTTCTTCTTCCACAATTGCCCGCTGGGTGACCAGATTATAGACATTGGTTGACCAGTTCTGAATGGTGGTATAGCGCACCCGCGCGCCTTTCTTGACAACGATCTCAATCACACCACTATGGAAAGAGTCGGTGGTGTACTGCGGTGCGGTACAGCCTTCAACATAATGAACCTGGGCACCTTCATCGGCAATGATCAGCGTGCGTTCGAACTGACCAATGTTCGCCACATTCAGGCGGAAATAAGCCTGAAGGGGCAAATCTACTTTGACCCCTTTAGGAACGTATACAAATGAACCACCCGACCAGACCGCGCTGTTGAGCGCAGCGAATTTGTTGTCCTCAATGGGGATGACCGTGCCAAAATACTGCTTGAAGAGATCAGGATGTTGACGCAAGCCGTCTTCAATACTCAGGAAAATCACCCCTTGCTTTTCGAGGTGCTCCTGAATACTGTGATAAACCATTTCCGATTCGTACTGCGCGCCCACCCCGGCAAGGAATTTCTGTTCAGCTTCCGGAATACCGAGCCGTTCGAAGGTCTGTTTAATGGTCTGCGGCACATCATCCCAGGTACGTCCGGCCATTTCAGCCGGCTTAACATAATAGACAATTTCATCCAGGTTCAAATTGGACAGGTCAGCCCCCCAGGTTGGAATGGGTCGCTGCAGGTAATGATTGAGCGCTTTGAGTCGAAACTGGAGCATCCACTCCGGTTCGCCCTTCATCGCCGAAATTTGGCGGACAACCTCTTCGTCCAACCCTTTACGCGTCTTAAACACCGATACATCCGGGTCCTGAAACCCGTAGCGATATTCTCCCAATTGCTCCAAAAAATCCGTTTGCGGATCCACACTCATTTCAGCCTCCTCTCAGCCGATAAATAATAAGGTTTTCGATTCAGGCAGGTGTGCCATTATCCACTTTTTCGCGCACCCAATCGTAACCGTGCTCTTCCAGATGCAAAGCCAAATCGGCATCACCAGTTTCAACAATGCGGCCGTCCATCATCACATGCACCACATCGGGGCGAATGTAGTTCAAAATGCGCTGATAGTGGGTAATCACCAACACGCCCAGATTTTCACCCCGCAAAGCATTCACACCTTCCGCAACAATTCGCAACGCGTCAATATCCAAACCAGAGTCCGTTTCATCCAGAATGGCAATTTCCGGCTGCAATACGGCCATTTGTAGAATTTCGGCGCGTTTCTTCTCTCCGCCCGAAAAGCCGTCATTCAAGTACCGCCCCGCGAAGGAAGGATCAACCTTTAAAAGTTCCATTTTGGCTTTGAGCATTTTGCGGAATTCCGGAATGGGAATACCCTTATCTTCCGGGTTTTGCGCTCGCCGGCGGGCATTCACTGCTGTCCGCAAAAAGTTTGCAACCGTCACGCCGGGGATCGCCACAGGATATTGAAAGGCAAGGAAAATGCCCAGCCTCGAGCGTTCATCCGGCTCAAGTTCTAAGATGTTCTGTCCTTTGAAAATCACTTCCCCGTCCGTCACTTCATAGGCCGGATGCCCCATCAGCGTATAAGCAAGGGTGGATTTGCCGGTGCCATTCGGACCCATAATGGCGTGAACCTCGCCTTTCGGCAGGGTCAGATTGACCCCTTTGAGAATTTCCTTTCCTTCGATGCTCACTTTCAGGTTGCGAATAATCAGTTCATCAGTCATTTCAAGGTCGCTCCTTCAATTTTTTGTTTTTTGTAGTGTAATGAAAATTGAATTTATTTCAATATCATTATAAAAATCTTGTATAATCTAAGCACCAGCAGGATTATAGCATAAAGCCTTTTTTGGGTCAATATTTATCATAAAATTCTTATATATTGACAATTTTCCTCGCCCTTGATATACTTTTCACCAGCAGCCATGAGAAAAGTTTTTTGGGTAGTAAACAGGTAAGCAATGGAAATTAAAAGTACGCGCGATAAAATCATGCACACATTACTGAACAACCCACGCTCCACCATTAACGAGCTGGCAGAAGCAGTAGGTATTAACGCAATTTCCGTTCGCCACCACCTGAACAGCATGCTTGCGGATGGTGTGGTTGCCTCTGAAGAGGAGCGTCACGGTGTAGGCCGCCCGCGCCTGGTTTATTACCTGACCGAACGAGGTCTGGAAAAATTCCCAACCCGTTACTTCAGGTTAGCCAACCGCCTGCTCGGTAGGTTAAAAGAAACCCTCCCGGCCTCTGCTGTGGAAACCATTTTCTCTGAAATGGCACGCGAACTTGCCGAAGACCACCTTCGTGAGACCCAGAACATGTCACTGGAAGAAAAACTGGACTTTTTGAAAAAATTACTGAGCGAGGAAGGCTTTATCATCGAGTGGGAAAAAATTGGCGATTCATATCACATTCACGAAATCACCTGTCCCTACTTCCATGTCACCCAGGCTCATCCCGAAGTCTGTGCCGTCGACCAGACCCTGATTTCAACTGTTTTGTCACTGCCTGCTCAAAAAATCCAATGCGTTTTGAGCGGTGATCATCATTGCACGTATATCATTCCATTGGAAAAGGCTGGAAATCCAAACCATGAATGAAGAATTCGGAACCCCCGGTACCAACCGCGCGGTGTGGGATGCTGAAGCAACCCATCCCGAGCTTTGCCAGAAATTGCGCGATTCACTGAATCAGGTCATGGATCCTGAAATTGGTTTGAGCGTGATTCAATTGGGATTGATTCGCAACTTCCAGGTTTTAGAAGATCAAGCCCGCATCAAGATGATTCTCACTACACCCTTCTGTCCTTACGGCCCCGCCCTGATTGATATGACGCGGGTCAAAGCCGAAGAAGGCCTGGACATGCCCGTATCCATTGAACTGGGTATGGAAGTATGGGACTTCTCCATGATGGAAGAAGGGGTTGATCTCGGCTGGGGATTGTACTAATCCAACTTCCCACCCAGAGCCCTTAACTGGTCTTTATCCGGTTTAAACAAACCGGTCAACTGCATTGCCAGACTCATGTTGCCGCTAATTTTGACTTTACCCATTAAGTAAGCCCGCATGGCATCCAGTCTGCCTGTAAAAATATCCAAAACAATTCCCGCATCACCGGCAAGAGTTAAATCCAGGGGCTCAATTTTCTCTTTTGACACCCGGCAGGTTTGATTTTCAATCACCACCGTCCAAAAACCCCCACCTTCACCACCCAGATCAAATCCAATCCGCGCGGTCATTCCTTTCGCCTGTTCAGGAATAAAATAATTGGGTAACAGGTCCATTAAGTCTTGAATAGAAACCGTAGTCATTCCTTCCACACTCCATTTTTCCACCATTGTATCACTTCTGATTTGTAATCGAAACATTGAAACGACCGTTGGATCTGTTGACTATGCACTCCCGGTTAATGGTCCTGGTTGTTATCTAAAGTGTGTACAATCTTTGTAAAACTAGCCAATGACAGATTGGGGATATTTGGTATACTCAAATTACTTTAATCGTCTGGTTTGAATAACATGGACAGCAATTTTTCACCTCTCACCCATCGCAAAGCCGATCACATCCGCATCAACCTGGAGGAGGACGTTTCCTCCAGCCGCACCACCGGGCTGGAGCGTTATTTTTTTAGCAATGAAGCTTTGCCCGATTTTAATCTAGCTGATGTAGACACAAACCTGACCCTGTTCGGCAAATCACTCCGCGCTCCACTTTTGATTTCCTCGATGACCGGCGGTACTCCACATGCCGGGCAAATCAACCTTCGCCTCGCAGAAGCCGCACAGGAAAAAGGAATAGCGCTTGGTTTAGGTTCTCAGCGGGCTGCTCTCGAACATCCTGAGCAGCAAGCCACTTTTCAGGTACGCTCCGTTGCGCCCGATATCCTCCTGTTCGCCAATCTCGGCGCGGTTCAATTAAATTATGGTTACACCGCAGAACATTGTCTGCGCGCCATTGAAATGGCACAGGCCGATGCCCTTTTCCTGCACCTGAACCCCTTGCAGGAAGCCCTTCAACCGGAAGGAGATACCCATTTCTCCGGTCTGCTTCAAAAAATTGAAATGGTCTGTAAAACATTACCGGTGCCGGTGATTGCTAAAGAGGTCGGCTGGGGAATTTCCGCTGAGACAGCCCGCCGTTTGGTTTCTGCCGGCGTGGCAGCCATTGATGTGGCCGGTGCTGGTGGAACCTCGTGGTCTCAAGTCGAAATGTTTCGCATGAACGATCCGTCATTAGCCCGCATTGCCGCCGTCTTTCGCAATTGGGGCATTCCCACTGCTGAAGCAGTCCGGCAGGTACATCAGGCATTGCCCGATACTCCGGTTTTTGCTTCCGGTGGTTTGCGAAATGGTTTAGATATTGCCAAATGCCTGGCTTTGGGCGCAACCCTGGGCGGAATGGCAGGTCCCTTCTTAAAAGCCGCTGTGGTTTCTGTCGAAGAGGTTGCAGCCACCATTGATGAAGTGGTCTCTACCTTGCGCATTGCCATGTTTGCCTGTGGTGCAAAAGACCTTGCTGCTCTTCACCGCATAACCTTGCAGGAGGTATTGCCTTGACCACCCTTCAACAATTCAACCAGCAGATGCAGCCCGCAATTGATCAGACGATGCAAGGGGTGGTTGTTTCTCATCCCCTGATCGGTGAATATCGAGGATTAAAAGAAATGCTCTCCTATCACCTCGGCTGGGATGTGAAGTTCAATCGGGGTGAGGTACAGGGTAAACGCATTCGTCCTCTCTTGGTGCTGCTGACCTGCGCAGCCTGCAACAATAACCACTGGGAAAAAGCCCTGCCGGCTGCCGCCGCCGTTGAATTACTCCACAACTTTTCTTTGATCCATGATGACATTGAGGACCGCAGTCCTTTACGGCGCGGTAGAGAAACCGTCTGGAAAAAGTGGGGTGATGCGCTGGCGATTAATGCCGGTGATGCACTCTTCAGTCTTTCCTTTGAGGCTCTGCACAATCTTAAACAAACCTGCTCCGATAACGTGGTTATTCAGGCCTTAAAAATCGTGAATACGACCTGCGTCAAACTGACCGGCGGTCAACATCTGGATATTTCTTACGAAAATGAGCGCGCTATTGGTTTGGAGGATTACTGGCGCATGATTGAAGGGAAAACGGCCGCGTTGATCAGCGCCAGCATTCAACTTGGCGCCGTGATCGGCGGGGCATCTGATCAGACACAGCAATATCTGGCCGAGTTTGGAAGATCGTTGGGAATTGCCTTCCAGATTCAGGATGACTGGCTGGGAATCTGGGGGGACGCTGCTCGGACTGGAAAATCCACCGAAAGTGACTTGCTGGCCGGGAAAAAATCACTGCCCATTGTGTTTGCCTTGCAAAACAAAGGTAAATTTACCGAACGCTGGCTGGCTGGCCCAATCCAACCAGAAGAAGTAGGCTATTTAGCAAACCTATTAATCGAAGAAGGCGCTCAAAGCTACACAGAAAAACAGGCGGAAAATTACACCCATCAGGCATTGCAATCGCTCGAAAGCGCAAATCTGAGCAACGAAGCCGGCCAGGCGCTCCACGAACTGGCTCTGATGTTGCTCAAACGAAACTCATGAAAGCATAAACCCCATTGCAGGGAAAATTCCTGCGATTTTTTAATCTAAGAGGAAGGAAGAAAATGAAATGGAAAAACAACTGATCATCACTGGCGAAGAAATTTATCAAGCAGCAGAACTCATCAACGACGGCGGAATTGACTTTGAAACCATCAGCCAAAATGTGGAGAGCATTCTCAAAGCCGTTGGTGAAAATCCGGAGCGGGATGGTTTGAAACGAACCCCTGAACGGGTTGCCCGTATGTATGAAGAACTACTGGCGGGTTACCGCACCGATCCGGTTGCGCTGGTCAATGACGCACTCTTTGAAGTAGATTACGATGAGATGGTCGTGGTCCGCGACATTGAGTTTTACTCACTTTGCGAGCATCACATGCTGCCATTCCTTGGGCGCGCTCATGTTGCTTACATCCCACGCGGCCGGGTCATCGGACTTTCCAAAATCCCGCGAATTGTGGACATGTTTGCCCGCCGATTGCAGGTTCAGGAACGCATGACCCGCCAGATTGCCGATTTTCTCCAAGAGGTACTGCATCCGCGCGGGGTTGCCGTGGTGGTTGAAGCCATCCACATGTGTTCGATGATACGTGGCGTAAAGAAGCATGATTCGCGGATGACCACTTCCAGCATGCTGGGGGCGTTCCGCAACAACATGGCTACGCGAATGGAATTTCTGGATAATATCTCGCGCAGCTCCGAACCGCTCCATTTTTAAACCACATTCAAATCCAGATCCGGCACAACGACTGCCGGAGAGTGGTTTTTCAGGCTTTGTGCAATTTCGCCCAGATTACGCCCGGTTTGCTCATCCAGCAAGTCCGGGCGTAATTCGCTGGTTGGCAGCGCCAGAAAATCCTGTTTCCACAATCCGCCATCCACTACTTTTTCATCGAACACCAAAATATCCAGATCAATCGTGCGCGGGGCATATTTATCCCCACCGCGCACCCGTCCCAGTTTTTCTTCAATCGGGCGCAGCACCTGTTCTTTCAGGGGAACAGCGTCCAAATCGGTTGAAACCCACGCGGTGGCATTCATAAAGCGCGGTCCGGCCGAGCCAACCGCCTCTGTTTCCCAAACCGTGGAAACCGCATTAACCGTGACCGATTGCCGCAACAGTTGAACAGCCTGTACCAGGTTTTGACGCGGAGCAATGTTCGACCCCAGGCTGATGTAGGCCTGGTGGCGGCGTTTTCCTCCTGCCGGAAGAAAACGCTCAATTTCCACCCCCACCGACTGAGCAAAACGTACCGCACCCGGCTTTTCAACCCGAATGCGCACCCCTTCAACCCCGGGTTCTTCCAAACACAGGCGCGCCAGATCACTGGCCAGCGCCTCCACCGTGAAACGCGCTGAACGCTCAACATAGGCAATGGTCTTTTTGGCAACCGTGCGGTAATTGATGCAATCCTCTATCGCATCGCTCTGTCCGGCTTTGGAAATGTCCCCAAACAAAACAATGTTGATGAGGATATCCTGTTTTTGAGCGCGTTCTCGTTCGCTGATTCCAATAATCCCGCGAACCAGCAAATCTTTGATAAAAGTCTGATCCATGTTTTCCTCCCTAAATGAGGTGTCGCCCACCATCTACATGCAGAATTTCGCCGGTGGTGTAAGTGGCTGAGCCAAGCAGGTAAAGCAGGGCCTGACCCACTTCCTGCGGCTGCGCCCAGCGCCCAGCCGGCACCCCTGAAATGGCTTGATGAACATCCCCACCATCCGCAGGTGGTAGAATCGCACCTAAAGCAATCCCGTTGACCGTAATGGACGGCGCAAACGCCACCGCCAGAGAGCGGGTCAGGCTTGCGAGGGCGGCTTTGCTAATTGTATACGGCAGATGATCATCCACAGGACGCAACGCCCGCCAATCCAGGATATTGATGATTCGCCCTTCCTGTTCGGTTAATCTTCGGGCAAACGCTTGACTGAGCAAAAACGGCGCGGTCAGGTTGATATTCAGATGCCTTTGCCAATCCGAAAGGGTCACCTGATCCCATCTAAGCGGTTCAAAGATGGCGGCATTGTTGACCAGGATTTGAAAGGGGCTGAGTCTCCATGCCTGCTCCACCACCCCTTCCAGTTCTTCCAACTGATTCAGATCAGCCTGAATCAACCAACCGCTGACGCCTTTTTGCCGAATCTCAGAAAGGGTCTGTTCCGCAGCGGCATGAGAAGAACCATAGTGGACGATGACATTCACCCCCGCCTCAGCCAGCGTCAGTGAAAGAATCCTGCCAACGCGGTGTGCGCCACCTGTAATGAGTGCCGTTTTTCCTTTCAGGTTCATATTTTCCCTCCCGTTTGAATTGTCTTTTTACGCTGCATCAACCATACCGCCGCTACAAGAATAAACCAGGCAGTCAGCTGTTCGATGCCAACGCCACCCAGCCCGATTAGAGCTCGATCAGACCGAAACACATCCACCGCAATTCGGGCAAAAGCGGATAAGGAAACAAACATCAAAAAGCGTTTACCATCAGGCAGAGAAAAATCCCCTGGCCTGGATTCAACGATTCTCCAGATCACCACCGCCAGCCCAAAATCGTACAGTTGGGTTGGATGACGGTATTCATCGAACAGATAAATACTCCATGGCAGTCGCGCCGGAATGCCAAAACCGCTGCCAGAAGCCAGATTCATCAGTGCAACCGACATCATCAACACCCCCAGCGCAGGTGTGAGGGCATCCAGGGTCTGCCACAGATGAAGATGTTTGCGCTGACCATAGATCAAACCAATCAACAGCATGGCAACCAAACCACTCGCCCCATCCAGCATTTGCGGAGAAAGTGCCAGCGCATCCAGCGGTTTCTGGCTGAAGGCAGCCAGATTCTGGGCAATATACCCCAGCCGCGCCCCTACCAATCCGCCCAACAGGGAATACAAGATCAGTGCGTTGATTTGCTCAACATCCAATCCTCGCCGGCGGGCAAAAGATTCGCTGCGATTCAGCCCAAACCAGATTCCCGCCAGCAGAATCAGTCCCGGCAGTTGAATTGCAAACGGCCCGACATTGAGTACCGGCAGCATCAATTCCCCTCCCCCAACAATTTCTGCACCTCGACCTTGAGCAGCCCCTCGTTCAGCGGCCCCCCGTAAATCACTTGACGAATGATTCCTTTACGGTCAATGAAGAAGGTGGTTGGCAGTGCCTGTATTTGATAACGGCGAGATACCACTCCGTCCGAATCGAACAACACAGGAAATTGAACCCCCCGCTCCTCGGCAAACCGCAAGGCTGACTCGCCATCATCCTGATAGGTCGTATTGACTCCCAAAATAACCAGGCCTTCATCCTTGTGCAGGTCGTAAACCTGCTGAAAAGCAGGCATCTCCGCCCGGCAAGGCGGGCACCATGACGCCCAAAAGTTCAGGATCACCACAGAGCCTTGCAACTCCTGCAAGGAAAGGGTTTGATCAGAAGCAACCCGCAGGGAAAAAGGAGGTGCCGCAAAGCCCACTTTCGGCAGAGTACGCCCCGTGTCCGAGTTTACTGGTGAATACCAGACGGAAAATAAAATGATGAATATACCGGTTACGGGCAAAACCCGCCACAACCCCTCTTTTTCAAAAAGCCACTTCAACATAGGACAATGGTAAGAGCGAGCGCTCCAAATGTCAAGATGAGATCAGGAGACTTATCTTGACAAATCCGATTTGATTGGGTATGATTGAAATACCCCTCCCCAGTGGGGGTGGGAGAGGAAGGGATATGGCAGATATGAAACATGAAAATGTGCTCAATCGCTTGAAGACAGCCGAAGGGCATTTACGCGGAATTCAGCGCATGGTTGAAGAAGATGCCTACTGCATAGACATCATCCGCCAGATTCAGGCGGTGCAATCTGCACTGAATAAGGTCAGCTCCATTTTGCTGGAAAACCACCTCAACACCTGCCTGATTACCGCTGTCCGTGGGGAGGACCCGCAGGAGAGAGAGCGAGTTCTGCGCGAAATCGTGGATGTTTACGAAGCCATGTCCAAAGTCTAAATCCAATCTTTCAGGAGGTTTCTCATGAATACCGTTACCTATTCTGTTCCCAGCATGCACTGCCATCACTGTGTTCATACCATTGAAATGGAACTTGGCGAACTGGAAGGCGTTCAATCGGTTCAGGCTGACCTGAATTCCAAACAGGTGATTGTTTCTTTTCAACCGCCGGCAAATCCGGAAAAAATTGAAAATCTGCTGGCTGAAATCAATTACCCTGTTCAGAAATCATCATGAACCAAACCAGACAAGTCGTTTTGCCGGTTACCGGCATGACCTGTGCCAACTGTGTTGCCACCATTGAACGCAACCTGAAAAAACAAAACGGCGTTCAAACCGTGGCTGTAAACCTGTCCTCCGAACGAGCCGTGGTCGAATTTGATCCCGCTCTGGTAGGGCTGGATGATCTTATCCAGCGCGTTCAGCGCGCGGGATACGGGGTGGCAACCGGGCAGGCCAGTTTTACCGTGCAAGGGATGAGCGATGACAACGACGCCCGGCGGTTGGAAAAAGCTCTCAGCCGGATTGACGGTATTCTCAAGGTACAGGTCAACCACGCTGCTGAACGTGTACAGGTCGAGTACATTCCAACTCTGGTTAACCAAACCGATCTGCGCAAAGTCATCCAGTCGGCTGGTTTTACAACGCTTGAAAGAGATATCCAGGTGCAGGATGCCGAAGGCGAAGCCCGCGCAACCGAGATCCGCCATCAGCGCCAGTTGCTGATCATCGGTATCATTTTTACCTTGCCCCTCTTTCTGCTTTCGATGGGACGTGATCTCGGCTTTCTGCCGATGGAGTGGAAACATGCACCCTGGTTGAACTGGCTGCTGTTTGTTCTGGCCACCCCGGTTCAATTTTACGTAGGTGGACAGTATTACCGTAATGCCTACCATGCCCTTCGCAACGGTTCTGCCAACATGGATGTACTGATTGCCATGGGCACTTCTGCAGCCTACTTTTACTCGATAGCCATCTTGCTTGGCTTGGTCAATGACCATGTTTATTTTGAAACCGCCGCCGTCATCATCACCCTGGTGCGATTGGGCAAGTTTTTAGAAGCGCGTGCCAAAGGCCGAACCAGCGAAGCCATCAAAAAGTTGATGGGATTGCAGGCTCGGACCGCCCGCATCACCCGCAACAATCAGGAAATGGAAGTGCCAATTGAAGAAGTAACCATCGGGGATATTGTATTGGTGCGTCCCGGAGAAAAAATCCCCGTTGATGGCGTCATCATCGAGGGTCACACCAGCGTGGACGAAGCCATGCTTACCGGAGAATCAATGCCGGTTGAAAAACGCCCCGGCGATGCGGTGATCGGAGCAACTCTCAACCTGAACGGTTTCATCCGCTTTGAAGCCACCCGGGTTGGAAAAGAAACCGTGCTGGCACAAATCATCCGACTGGTAGAAGATGCACAGGGCAGTAAAGCACCCATCCAAAAACTGGTTGATCGAGTAGCGGCTATCTTCGTCCCGGCTGTAATCGCCATCGCAGCAGTCACTTTTCTGGTGTGGTATTTTCTAATCCCCCTGCCCGCCGCTGCCCCAACCAGTCTCTTCACCCGCGCAATGGTCAACATGGTGGCGGTGCTGGTCATTGCCTGCCCATGCGCGCTCGGTTTGGCCACCCCCACAGCCGTCATGGTAGCTACCGGACGAGGCGCCGAGGGTGGAGTTTTGATACGCAACAGTGAAGCATTGGAAAGAGCGGCCAGGGTTAACCGCGTGGTGTTGGACAAAACCGGCACAATTACGCGCGGTCAGCCAGGGGTAACCGACCTCATTCCGCTTTACCCGCCCCAGCCCAACTCACAAACCGCCAATTGGGAATGGTTAAAGTTAGCAGCCAGCGCCGAGCAGGTCAGTGAACATCCTCTGGCACAAGCCATTGTGGCCGAAGCCGGTAATCGTGAGTTAAAGTTGGCCCAACCGCAATCCTTCAAAGCAGTTACCGGGCACGGTATTCAGGCCGACGTGGATGGTCATCAAGTCTGGGTTGGCAGTCCGCGTTGGGAGGTTTTCCAAAATCTTTCCCTGAACGGCATTCAAACAGTAATCACTGAACTGGAAAGTTCCGCCAAAACAGTAATTCTGGTTAGTATTGACGGTGTACCGCAGGGTGTAATTGGCATCGCGGATAGAATCAAAGAGGGTTCAAAGGAGGCGGTTGAGGAATTTCACCGGCTCGGCTTGAAAGTTACCCTTCTGACGGGGGATAACCGCCGTACAGCCGAAGCCATCGCAGCCCAGGTTGGCGTTGATGATGTGCGCGCTGAAGTTCTGCCGGACGGGAAAGCTCAACAAGTCAAGGAACTGCAAAGTCAGGGTAATGTAGTTGCCATGATTGGTGATGGAATCAACGATGCGCCCGCGTTGGCTCAGGCAGATGTGGGCATCGCCATCGGCACTGGCACCGACGTTGCTATGGCTGCTGCTCCCATTACCCTCATCAGCGGGGATTTACGCGCAGCTGTACGCGCCATCCGCCTTGCGCGGCGCACACTTAAAACCATCCAGCAGAACCTTTTCTGGGCATTCTTCTACAACACGATTCTGATTCCCGCTGCTGCTGCCGGTTTCTTGAATCCCATGCTGGCAGCCGCAGCCATGGCATTCAGCAGTGTTTTTGTGGTTAGCAACAGTCTGAGGTTGAGAAGAACCCCCTTGGATTGATTAAATTAAAGTCACATTTTTCTACACGATGCGCAGATGATTCCCAATGGGTTGAATCTGTGCATTTTTTTACATTTCCATCAAAACTTGAACGTTCTAAACGATAAAATGGTAGAATTTCAAACCAGAACTTATTTGCATGATATTTTTATTCAATGTCAAAGAGGAAGGAACTTCACATGAAACAACTCACTCCGCAATTCGAAGAAAAGGCCATCAATACCATTCGTTTTCTCTCTGCAGATGGTGTCCAGAAAGCCAACTCCGGCCACCCCGGTTTGCCAATGGGCGCTGCTGTTCTGGCATATGTCATCTGGACACGTTTCCTCAAACATCACCCTGCAAACCCGGCTTGGCCCGACCGTGACCGCTTCATTCTTTCAGGCGGCCATGGTTCCATGCTGCTTTATTCTTTGTTACACCTGACCGGCTATGATCTTCCGCTGGAAGAACTTAAGAAATTCCGGCAATGGGGCAGCCGTACCCCCGGTCATCCGGAGTATGGTCTCACCCCCGGCGTGGAAACCACGACCGGCCCGCTTGGACAAGGCTTTGCCAACGGTGTGGGCATGGCAATCGCCGAGGCACACCTTGCCGCTCAATTCAACCGCCCCGGCTTTGAGATGATTAATCACTTTATCTATGCAATCGTAACCGACGGTGACCTGATGGAAGGGGTTGCTTCCGAAGCCGCCTCACTAGCTGGTCATTTGCGGCTCGGCAAATTAATTTATCTTTACGACGACAATCGCATTTCCATTGATGGTTCCACCGATCTGGCATTCACCGAAGACCGCGCCAAACGTTTTGAGGCATACGGCTGGCAGGTCATTCGCAATGTGGATGGACTTTCCATCCGTGAGGTCGAATCCGCCATCCGAAAAGCCCGTCGGGATAGCCGCCCTTCGCTCATTCTTTGCCGTACCCATATTGGTTACGGATTACCTACCCGGCAGGACACCGCCAAAGCACACGGCGAACCGCCCGGAGAAGAGGAACTGCGCGGCGCCAAACAAAAATTAGGCTGGCCGCTTGAACCCGACTTTTACATCCCCGAGGATGTTCTGCAGTTCTTCCGCTCCGCGCTGAGAACCGGTCAACGCGCCGAGCGTAAATGGCAGCGCCTGTTCAACGCCTATCAACAGACCCATCCTGATCTGGCCGCCGAATTGAAACGCCGGCTGGCAGGGGAACTTCCCGAGGGCTGGGATCACAACTTACCTGAATTCCCCGCTGACCCCAAGGGAATGGCTACCCGGGCAGCATCCGGCAAGGTGATTAACGCATTAGCCGAACGCCTGCCGGAACTGATCGGCGGTTCAGCAGACCTCACCCCTTCCAACAATACCTGGATCAACAACAGCCCTTCTTTTCAAGCCGATAACCGTCTTGGGCGCAACTTTCACTTTGGGGTGCGCGAACACGGAATGGGCGCAATTGTCAACGGAATGACCCTGCATGGTGGTGTGATTCCCTATGCCGGTACTTTTCTGGTCTTTTCGGATTATATGCGACCGGCAGTGCGCATCTCCGCCCTCTCGCACATTCCCTCAATTTGGGTCTATACCCATGACAGCATCGGCCTGGGGGAAGATGGCCCAACCCACCAGCCGGTTGAACATCTGGCAACGCTGCGTGCCATCCCCAACCTGATCGTTATCCGTCCAGCCGATGCCAACGAAGTGCGCGAGGCATGGATTGCTGCCATTCGTAACCGCCACCAACCGACCGCCCTTGCCCTGACCCGCCAGGCCGTGCCCGTGCTGGACCGCAGCACATTCGCCCCTGCCAGCGGTTTACAGCGCGGTGCTTATGTGCTGGCAGACCTCGGCGGAGCAAAGCCCCAAATTATTCTGATGGCATCCGGATCAGAAGTAGCCCTGATTGTAGATGCCGGTTACACACTGGCTGCCGAAGGTTACAATGTTCGCCTGGTATCTTTCCCCTCCTGGGAATTATTCGAGCAACAAGACCAGAGTTATCGCGATGAGGTTTTACCTCCATCCATCAAACGCCGATTGGCGGTTGAAGCCGGTGTGGCACAGGGCTGGCATCGTTATGTTGGCGATCAGGGGCGCATTATCAGCATCGAGCGTTTCGGCGCATCCGCCCCTTACAAAAAAATCTATGAGGAATTTGGCTTAACCGCAGCAAACATTTTGAAAGAAGCCCGAAACCTGCTGGGTATCAGCAACCCATAGGAGGACAACCCCATGCGAGTGGCAATTTCCTGTGATCATGCCGGTTTTTTGTTGAAAGAGGAAATCATATCAGCCGTGCGCACCGCTGGGCATGAAGTAGTTGACCTGGGTACTTACTCTCCCGAAGCAGTGGACTACCCCGATTTCACCCGCAAGGCCTGCCGGGCAGTTTTGGATGGCGAAGCCCAGCGCGCAATTGTTATTTGCGGTTCCGGCGTAGGCGCCAGTATAGCCGCCAACAAGTTCAAGGGCATTTATGCTGGTTTGTGCCATGACACCTATTCCGCTCATCAGGGAGTTGAACACGACAACATGAATGTTCTCTGTTTGGGCTCCCGAATTATCGGCGCAGAGCTGGCTAAAGAAATCGTGCGCGCCTTTTTGTCCGCCTCTTTTAGCGGTGAAGAGCGTCATGCCCGCCGCTTTGGAAAAGTTCAGGCTATTGAAAGAGAAAATTAAGAGGTATTCCATGAACCGTGTCCATCAACTTCACCAATTGGGTCAATCCCTGTGGTATGACAATATTCAACGCTCTTTACTGGAAAATGGCAAACTGGCCCAATTTCTTGAACAAGGGCTCATCCGCGGAGTAACCTCCAACCCCTCCATATTCCACAACGCCATTGCACGCTCCAACGATTACGATGCCGCCCTCAAACCCATGGCCTGGTCGGGTTGGAGTGCCGAACAGATTTTCACTCAGCTGGCCATCGAAGATATACAAGCCGCAGCCGACCTTTTTCGTTCGCTATACGAAGAATCCAATGCGGCAGATGGATTTGTGAGTTTAGAGGTCAATCCTCTCCTGGCAAATGACACCTCCGGCACGGTTGCCGAAGCCAAACGACTCTGGTCTCTGGTCAACCGTCCCAATCTGATGATTAAAATCCCGGCCACACCGGAAGGCATCCCCGCAATTCGGCAATCTATTGCCGAAGGCATCAACGTCAATGTAACACTCATCTTTTCACTGACCCGTTATGCCCAGGTGATTGATGCCTACCTCTCTGGATTGGAAGACCGTCTGGCGAACGGCCTACCCATTGACCGAATTGCATCGGTGGCCTCTTTCTTTGTCTCGCGGGTGGATACTAAAGTAGACCAATTGTTGAATGAAATTATCCAGAAAGAAGAGAGCAATGCAGCCCTCGCTCAATCCCTGCTTGGCAAAGCCGCCATTGCCAATGCTCGTCTGGCCTATGCCCTCTTTCTTGAAAAATTTTCTGAACAGCGGTTTATTTTCCTACGAGAAAAGGGCGCGCGAACCCAGCGTCCTCTTTGGGCTTCCACCAGCACCAAAAACCCGGCCTATCGGGATGTCATCTATGTGGAAGAGTTGATTGGTCCTGACACAGTCAATACCGTTCCTCCCCAAACGCTGGAAGCCTTTACCGATCATGGTGAAGCGCAAATTAAACTGGGGGCAGATGTACAAGCCGAGCAGAAAGTTATCCAACAACTGGAACAACTCGGTATCTCGATGGACCGCGTCACCTATGAACTGGAAATAGAAGGGGTCAAAGCCTTTGCCGATGCTTTTACCGCCCTTCAACAAGCCATTGAGCAGCGCCGCCAGGCCGCGCTTGAGGAACTTGGACCACTTCGCGGTATCCTTCCAACCGCTTTGCAAAGACAGGAGCAGGAACAGGTTATCCAGCGAATTTTTGAACTGGATGCCTCTCTCTGGACAGACAATCCAAAAGGTCAGGCTGAAATTCGTCAGCGGTTGGGTTGGCTGCATTCCCCTAAAAACAGCCGTAACCTGATCGAGGATTACCGGCAGCTATCCGAGTCCTGTCGCAAAGATGGCTTGACCCATGCTCTTCTTTTGGGGATGGGCGGTTCATCACTTGCGCCGGAAGTCTTGCGCTTAACATTTGGGGTGGGCAAGCTGGCAGAAGTGGATGCTCTTGATCTTGCTATTCTTGACTCTACTGATCCCCAGCAGGTTCAAGAAGCCGCCCGCCGCGCTCCAATCGAGCAGACCCTCTTTATCGTGTCCAGCAAGTCTGGCACGACCAGCGAAGTGAATGCCTTTTTCGATTACTTCTGGCATCTGGCAGCGGATAGACTGGGAGAAAAAGCCGCTGCGCATTTTGTCGCCATCACCGACCCGGGTACCCCGCTGGAAAAATTAGCGCGTGAAAGAGGTTTCCGCGCCATGCTGCCCGGCGATCCACAAGTCGGTGGGCGATACTCGGCATTGACCCCCTTCGGTTTATTTCCGGCTGCTTTGCTGGGCATGAACCTCGAAACCCTGCTCCAACGCGCCGAGCGGATGATGACCCAGTGTTTACCCAACACGCCTGCCGCCCGCAACCCCGGTCTGGTGCTGGGT
>NZ_JBRCOK010000089.1:0-17701 GCF_053501535.1 Bellilinea sp.
GTGGAAAATCACACCGAGTGGATGGAGCTGTCCAGCTCGTCCAGCCGCAGCGAGCGGGAAACGTGGATCAGCGGGCTGATCGGGCGGGCCGTGTATCAGGCGCCGGTCGAGGTCTGGCAGGCGTTGGGGGAGTGGCTGGCCTGGGCTGAAATCGTTCAGGTCGGCAAAGATACGGTCAAGGGCAACAGTGTGGTGCGGGTGGGGGATTCGCTCCTTTCTTATTGAGGCGTGGGGATGATTTTCACGAAGCGGTGAAGCACCAGTGCGTCATCCTGAAGGAACAGGCGCAAGCGTTCGGCGGTATCGTATTGATAGGTCTGTTCGAGGGCGGTCAGGTAGTGATTCATCAGGCTGCGAATTTCCCACAAATCATCTTCGTGGATGGATTCGATGCGCACCTGAGCGCCCTTCGCGATTCTGCGCTGCAAGGCTGGCAGATCGAACCCGAATTCGGGGGTCAGTTTCTGGTAAACGACTCCGCCGGTCATGCCGGAGAAGGCATACGGCCCGGGGTCGCCCATGATGATCACCGTGCCGGAGGTCATGTACTCGCAGGCAAATCCCTTCAGGTTGGCGTAGGTGCCGGGGTTGCCGATTTGATCCTGTACCGGCTGGGTGATTTCACCCGCCAGAATGACTTTGGCCCCCGAAAGGCGGACACAGGCGCGCGAGTCAGCATTGCCTTGCACAATCAGGATGCCGTCCTGCGCGCCGTAGGCAAAGGATTTGCCCACACTGCCGTCCAGCCGGATGCCGTCATGGTTGAGGCCCTTCATAATTGCTACCCGGCCGCCGCTGGCTCCTTTGGCAACGCCGTCTTGCGCACCGCCTTCGATGAGGATGTCAATCTTGTCAACGTTCCAGGCTGCAAAGCCGTTGCCGGCCAGCGAGGAAGGCCCAAAACGGAGGTGGAGCATGTCAATTCCTTCCTGAACGCGCGGTTGGCGCATGATTTCGCCGGCCAGTCGGGAACCCAGGGCGCGGTCAATCGCCGAAACCGAGTCCTGATAGGTTACTTCGCGTTCGTTTTCGGCGATGGTGCGCAAAATCAGGTCGGTCAGGATGGTTGTCAGACTGTTGCGCGGACGGATGAGCAGCACGCCCATACCCGGTTCAGGCGCCGGGCGGGTTTGCACCGGCAGCGGGTCAAACATCGCTGAAAGGTCAATTTTATCCTTGAGCGCGGTTTGTTCTAGCAAATCAGCCCGCCCGACGAGTTCCTGCAAGCGGTTTGCTCCTAATCGAGCGGTTAATTCCCGCATTTCGTTCGCAATTCCCTCAAACAGGCGCACGATGTTTTGGTAATCCTGCTCAAAGTGAACGGGCACAAAATGCCTGAGTCCCTTTTCCTGTGCTTCTGCAAGGGTTTGAATCTGGGTGGCAATGCCTACATGACAGGTACCCAGATTGCACTGCCGACAGATGGTGCACCCCAGCGCTACCATCGCCATCGTGGCAAAGCCAACCCGGTTGGCGCCCAGCAGAACCATCTTGACCGCATCCGAGCCAGTTTTCATCCCGCCGTTTGCCCACAGTTCCACCTTGTGGCGGATGCCGGCTTCGATCAGCGCGCGGTGTGCCTGGATAATCCCAATTTCGGTCGGTAAACCGGCGTATTGTAAGGAGTGTTTGCGCGCCGCCCCGGTTCCGCCGTCGTAGCCGGAGATGTTGATGATGTCGGCACCTGCTTTTGCAATCCCGACGGCAATCACTCCAATGCCGGGCACCACCGGCACTTTGACCGAAATTTTTGCCTGCGGGTTGACCATTTTCAACTCTTCGATGAGCTGGGCAAGGTCTTCAATGGAGTACAGATCGTGGTTGTTGGAGGGAGAAAGCAGGGTGACATAGGTGGGAGTGCGGCGGGCGCGCGCCACTTTGGGGGTAACTTTATAGCCCGGCAGCATCCCGCCTTCACCGGGTTTGGCGCCCTGCCCGATCTTGATTTCCAAAACCGCCGCCGAGTTGAGGAATTCTGCATTGACCCCAAAGCGCCCGCTGGCAACCTGCTGACCGCGGTTGTGGCGGTACATTCCCATGATTTCGGGCAGCTCGCCGCCTTCGCCGTTGATGCACAGGATATTCAGGACGGACGCAGCGTGAACATAAGATCTGAAGGAATTTTCTCCCTGCGAACCAAAGGACATGGCGTCAATGACCAGCGGGAGATTGTAATCCTGAATGGTCAAGTCCACCTGATCGGGGGTTACCCCGTTGGGCTGGGATCGGAAACCCAGCAGGTGGCGTAAGGCCACCGGCGAATCGCTGATGATGGTTTGAAAGGCGTTCTGAATATCGGCATAAGAAGCTTCTCCTTTGGCAAAACGGTGGGCAACCTTCCAGAACTTGGGGAAGATGCGGGTTTGAAAGGGCATGCGCGGTTCGGGCAGCTCTCCGCGCATTTCGGCGCCGCGCTGACGCGATTCGGCATCCAGTCGTTCCCAGTTCAGGCCGGCATCTTCACTGCCGAAGTAATTGGGTGCCCCAAACACCTCCGCGATGCTGGGGGCAAGCCCAATCGAACCGAACACCCGCCCGTAGCCGCGCAGTTCATGACAGCCCATGGTGGAGGTCACCTTTTCCAAACCGCTTTGCAAATTGCTCATCAGACGGGTGAGAGTGGTCTCGGCCGATTCGCCCGCCGCCGGGTTAGCCGTTTGAAGGGCAACCGCAAACATGGCGTACGGGTTGATCGCGTCGGCGCCAAAGCCGCACAGCAGGGCAACATCATGCAAGCCGCGCACAGCCGCGCTGCGTACCACGATTCCGGCGCGGCGGCGCAGGTTGCCCTGCTCGCAAGGCGGAGCTTCACGCAGCGCCTGATCCACCCGGCTGACAGCCAGATGCGGGTCGAGCCAGTTCAAACCGTCGGCGCAGGTCTTTTCATCGTCCAGAATCAGACATTGAACGCCGTTTTGAACAAGCGTAACGGCCTGATCGGCGAGGCGCCGCAGGGCCTGCGGGGTGGTTTCATCGGGGTACACTCCTAATGTAAGCCAGCCGACTCGTTCCGCAAAGACCTGGATTAACTCCTCAATGGTCAGCGTGGCAAACTGCTCCGCCACGGCTTTGCTCACCGAATCGTCCACCAGACCGGGCAAACCGCCGGTCAGAATGGGCACTTCCAGAACCACCAGCACATCCTGCGGGTCGGGTGTTTTACCGATCACCGGGCAGGCACCCACCATTGAGCTGGTGGAAAACGCCTCGATTTCGCGGACGTGGTCAATGGATGGGTTGGTGACGACGGCAACAGCCTCCTTGAAGAAATCAGCCAGGTTGACCCGCGCCTTGCTGAGCGCTGCAAGCGGGCCGTCATAGCCCAGTGAACTGATCAGATCGTCTTTGTTGGAACTGATCAACGCTTCCACCTCATTTATATGATCCTTGAGCCAGCCGTTTGCGGTTAGGAGCCGTGAATTGACGGTCACAGCCCAGGATGGGGTGGGAAAATCGCTGTCCGGCTGCACCGTGCGGGGCGGCGAGATTTCCGTAAGGACATCCGCAGCCGCGGACGCGCTGCCTTGCATGGCGCGGGTGAGCATGGCTGAGCTGGCAGGGAAAGCCTGTACCCAGCCCGTCCAGTATTGCCGCGCCAGCTGCGGGGCTTCGCGTTGAAAGGTTTGCACCATGACATGCTGGCGGATGGCGGCATGGTCGAGTACAACCGGGTTCTCGCCGCGGCGAAGCAGCAGGGCAATTTTTTCACCCGGCGCCAGCGCGCGCGCATCACTGACCCAGTTTTCCAGTGGTGTGGCGCCCCGTTCGGAGGAGAAAATATACTCTTTCTCGGTTTCGATGAACCACAAAGGACGCAGCCCCAAAGCGTCCACGCTGGCCACAACGGTGTTGCCAAAACGCGCCAGGATGGCGGCCGGGCCCTGGGCATACGGCCCGAAGGTCTGCCGGATGCGCTGGTAGGCTGCCCGCAGGTCGGCGGGAAACTGATCCATCTCATGGGGGATGGGGGGAAATACCGTTTCCATGGCTTCGATTAAGTCGAGGTCGTAATTCACGCACAGGGTATGGAGAAGGCGGTCTAAATCCTGCGAATCTGAGCCGCCATTGGGCAGCACAGCCCCAATTTGAACCGCCTCGAGACGGAGTCGGTTGATGGTGTTGATTTCTCCGTTGTGACCCAGCAGCGAGAAGGGTTGAGCCCTTTCAAAAGTGGAAACGGTGTTGGTCGAATAGCGGGCGTGGCAGAGGACGATGGATGTGTCGTAATTGTGGTCTTGTAAATCGGGGTAATAATGGGTGAGCGCTTCGACGGAGCCGCGCATTTTATACACCACGGCATATCTGCTCAGCGAGGCAAACTGAATGGGAAAATCCTGCTCCAGCGAGATTTGAACTTGAAGCAAACGGCGGTCGAGATCGGGCAGGTCGGCATAACCGGCCAGCTGCCAGAATTGAGGGGGATTGACGCGGGCATGCTGCCCCAAGACCTCTTTACGAACTCTGCCGGGCTGCATGAGCAGCAGGTTCAGGCCCTGATCGTAGAACCGAAGTGTGATTTGCTCCTCAAGGTTTTCAATTTGGAACGAAGCGGGGACGAACAGATGACCCACCCAAAAACCGGGGTGCGTTGGAAGGTGAGAGGGCAGGCCGGCCTGGCTTAATTTTTTTGCCCACAACCGGCGGGGAATATCGGTTTGGACGCCGGCGCCGTCGCCTTCACCGTTGACAAAACCGGTGCGGTGTCCCATGCTGATCAGAGCGCCCAAGGCGCGCTTGAGGGTTCCAAAGGTGCTCTGACCCTGCTTGCGTGCGCTCAGGTAAATGGCGCAGGCATCGTGATCTTCACCATCCTGAAAAGGGTTTTGGGTATCGGTACGAATGTTTCTCATGGTAATGAACCTCCTTTGGCGAACTGGAAACCTGAGTCAACAGAGAGAAAGCCCGAATAATAAATAAGGCTCACCGACCGGTGAGCCTTAAGGGATTACTGAAGAATACGCCTGGCTATCTCACCGGTGGCGGGGAGTGGGTTAAACTGATGGCACGGCGGCCGGAAATGAGAGGGGTCATAAGAATTATCCCGGGCAAGAATTTATGAAATATTATACAAAATCTCCAGAATTTGTAAACAGGAAATGTTAAATCTGGGTTAAGAATTGGCTCATGAACGGCCTATCCGAATGGGGGAAATCGAAAATCACTTTTATCGAGTTTGAAAAAAAAATACCTGCTTGCCAAAAGGGGAAAAGCCTGATATAATGTTCATATGCACATTTAATGTGCAAATGCTCATCAAATTCCCCGCTTTCTCCACATGATTACTCAAGTTGATTCTCAAGAATACCGATTATGTGTTCGTGTAGCCAAACTTTACTACGAGAATGGCTTAACCCAGAACGAAATTGCTCAAAAAATGGGGGTTTCGCGTGTTACGGTTTACCGGCTGCTCAACAAGGCGGTTGAACTGGGGATTGTCGAGATCAAAATTCATGCTCCCTTTGGCGAAAATTTCGATCTCGAACAGGATCTCATCGTTCGTTATAACCTGCGCGATGCCGTGGTTGTACCTGACCCGGAAGGGGATGAGAGTATCTACCTCGCGCTGGCCCGCGGTGCAGCCGACTGGCTGAAGCGTAACCTGAAAAGTGGTATGCGGGTCGGCCTTGGATTGGGGCGCACCATTTCTCATCTGCCGTTGGTGTTTTCAACCGATGAGCCGATCAATTGCACTTTTACCGAGGTAGTCGGCGGCGCGTCCGATCATTCGGGCGGCTTTGCCAAGTACAATGTTACTTCCAAAATGGCCGAACTGGCCGGCGGTAAAGCTGAATTTCTTTATGCCCCGAACATGGTTTCCAGCGCGGAGCTGCAAAAGAGCCTGCTCAATGAGCCTTCCATTTCTCAGGCGCTGGAACGAGCCCGCCGTTCCGATATTGTTTTGCAAAGCGTTGGAACGGTTGATGAAACCGCTATCCTTTACGTTGAAAAGAAGATCACGCTGGAGCAGCTGCGCGAAATTCAAAACTCCGGAGCGGTGGGTGATGCACTGGGGCATTATTTTGATTGCAATGGTCAGATGGTTTCCACTTTTCTGGATAACCGAATCATCGGAATTGGCCTGGAAGATTTGAAAAAAGTGCCCTGGAGTGTACTGGTTGCAGGGGGTGAAGAGAAGAAAAAAGTCATTCAGGCTGCCATGAAAGGCGCTTATTTCAATGTCCTCATTACCAATGCCGATACTGCAAGATTCCTGCTTTCTGAAAGGAATTAACCGGATGCTTTCTAATTATCTTTCCCCTGAGGTCATTCAACTGAAAGTAAATGTTAACAGCTGGCAGGAAGCCGTTCGCGCCGGCGGTGAGTTGCTGCTGAAGGCCGGCAAATGTCAGCCCTCTTATATCGAGGCCATGATTCGGGCTGTGCAGGAGATGGGTGCCTATATGGTGCTGGCACCCGGTCTGGCGCTGGCGCATGCCCGTCCAGAAGATGGGGCTTCGCTAGTTGGTCTTTCGCTGGTGACGCTGGACCACGGGGTAAATTTTGGTTCCGAAGCAAATGACCCGGTGACGATGGTGATTTCATTTTGTGCGCCCGACCACCACAGTCACATTGAAATGCTGCAGGCTTTGGCAGAATTTTTGATGAGCGAGGAAAATCAGCGGATTTTGAAAACCGCTCAATCGGTTGAAGAGGTTTTGTCCGCAGTGGGTTAACTTTTGTGGAAAGGAGTTTGATATGAAAAAACCGCGTGTGATGATGGTGTGTGGTTTTGGGCTGGGCTCCAGCATGATTTTGAAACTGACGGTAGATGGTGTGTTAAAAGAGAATGGTTTAAGCGCTGAAACTTTTTGCGCCGACGCAACCACGGCGACCGGCGAAGCGTATGATATGGTTTTTACTTCCAAAGAGATGGCCAACCTGTTCAAAAATACCCCAAAACCGGTGGTCGTCATTGAAAATTTCCTCAGCAAGCAAGAAGTGCTGGAAAAAGGGCTGCCTGTCCTGCGGAAATTAATTGAGGAGTAGCCCCTTTGACCAGCACTTCCGATGTTTTTTGGTACGGGGCTTCGTATTCCCCTTTGATTTTCAGTGAAGCAGACTGGTTAACCGACCTGCAGTCCATGCAGCGCGCCAGTATGAATCTTATCCGGCTTGGAGATGTGCATGGTTCGTGGGATTTAATTGAACCGCGCGAAGGGCACTATGAATTCGATCAGCTCGGGCGTTTTTACCGGCTGGCAGCAGAATTGGGTATTCACATTCTGATCAGTACCGGCGCAGCCTCTCCACCGCTCTGGCTGGCAGAGCGCTACCCTGATTTACCCATTCTTTCTAACCGCGGTGAACGGTATCCGCTCGGCGCTTCATACCACTGGGCATGTATTCATCATCCCGCTTATCGGGCTGCGGCGGAAAAGTACCTTCAAGCCTTGCTGGATTTCACCGCCGCCCAGCCCAATCATTTTGGCTGGCAGATTTCCAACGAAATCGGTTTTCCGTTTTTACCCGCCCGCGGTGAAGTGGATTTGAGCCTTTATTGTTACTGCCCCTATTGTGTTGAAAAATTCCGGGGGTGGGTGAAAGCAAAGTATCACACTCTCGATCAGGTAACGAAGGCATGGGCGTGGGGGACAACCTGCCTGGTTTACAACGATTGGGAGCAAATTTTTGCTCCCGAAGCCTTGCCTTCTGGCTGGGCAGGGGTCACCCGCTGGATGGACTGGCGCTTGTTCTGGCAGCAGGCGTTTGCCGAGTTTGCCGGCTGGCAGCACCAGATCATTCGCCGGCGCGACCCACATCATCCAACTTCGGTCAACACCTTCAATTTCAAAGGCTATGACCGTTTTGGGGTTTTCACGGGTCTGGACCAGTGGAAAATTGCCGCTGAGGTGGATCACATCGGCTATGACCTGTATCCCGGCAGCGGCAACAAGCTGGCTACCCGCCCGGAGCACATTTCGATCTTCCTGGATCACGGCCGCAGTGTCAGTCAATCGGCAGGGAGGGATTTCTGGCTGCATGAGGTGGAAAGCGGTCCGATTGGCGGCTGGGTGATGGGTCCGGACTACAATACCCGACCGGTGGATGTGTCGAATTACCTGATCGAAGCGGTTGGGCACAACGCCAAGCTGATTTTATTCATGCCGTGGCGGGAATGGGACTATCAACCGCTGCATTGGGGAGCGCTGGTTGATCTGGACGGAAAACCCACCGGGCGGCTTGCTGCTGCGGCTCAATTTGGTGCTTTTCTCTCAAAACACGGCAGGGAACTGAAGCAGGCAAAGCCTCCCAAAGCGCAGGTTGCCATTCTGGAGTCCAAAGCCAATGCCATTTTCTTTCGCGGGGTGGGCGAAGAAGAAGCCCTCTTTGAGGCGCAGCGCGGAGCATACCGCAGTTTTTGGGAAGCCGGTTTTGAAGTGGATTTCATCACCCCGGATCAAATTGCCCAACACCGCTGGCAGGGCTATCGGGTCATCGTCTTGCCGCTGATGGGGCTGCTCGATGAGTTCACGGCTCAGCACCTGGCGGAATTTGTCCGGCAGGGCGGCTTGCTGGTGGGGTTTGCCCGTTGTGCAACCGTAAATGAACGCGGCTGGTTCCATCATCAGGTTCCAGCCCCGCCGCTCAGGGATGTATTTGGATTGGTGGATGTACAGCCCGACCGCCTTGACCAACACCGTATTCACCTCAACGGCGAGTGGTACAGCGGATACAGGAATCGCGACCTTCTGGCGCTCCATCCTTCTACCAGCGTGCTTGCCGAATTCGACGACCATTTTCCTGCTGTTACGCTTGCATCTTTTGGGCAGGGGTATGGTTTGTATTTTGCCACTCAGGCAGATGCCGATTACCTGAAAAGCGTTCCCTCGCTTTTGGGAACCGTGCTGAATCAGGTTCTGCCCCAATTGAATATTGTGCCGCCAATCAGGATCGAGTACGAAGGCAAACAATCCCGCCGGGTGGACCCCCATTTATTAGAGTTGGGAAATAAAAAGTGGCTGCTGATCAGTAACTATCTCAAAAAAGCGGTGGATCTAACCATTCAAACCGATATGAGCGGGTGGGGCAGAGATTTGCGGAAAATCTCCAAAATTTTTCCTGCCCACCAGTTGCTGGATTGGGAAGTAACCGCTCAGCAGGTTTTGACATTGCGATTTCACCTGGAAGCAGAGGAGGTGACGGTTATCGAAATAGAACTGGCTGCATAAGAAAAATGTTTTGAACATCGTTTCCACCCAATTTTTCAAAAAGGAGTAACCTCATGGACGTCGGATTAATTTTCAGTATTGTCCCCCGTTTGTTGCCTACTTTCATGCTGGGGTTGGTTGCGTTGCTGGGTTTGCTTTTACAGCGTAAAACCTTCAGCGAAGTCGTTTCCGGCACGATCAAAACCATGGCTGGTGTCATCATTCTTTTCTCGGCAGTTGATCTGCTGGTCGGGGTCATTTCACCCATCTCGACCATGTTCGGAAAAGTCTATGCCTTTCAGGGCGAGCCAATCAGTGTTGACTGGACGGCGTTCCTGAGTGAGTACGGCATACCGGTTGTGCTGGTAATGGTGTTTGGCTTTTTTGTGAACATCCTGCTTGCCCGTCTGACCAGACTCAAGTATGTTTTCCTGACCGGTCACATCATGTTCTGGAATGCCTTCATGGTGGTTGCTGCGCTGGCAGACGCCGGTAAAATCAAGGGCGTGGCGCTGGTTGTGCTGGGCAGCGTGATTCAGGGTATTCTTGCAACCGTGCTGCCGGCTTTGATTGCTCCCTTTGTGTTCAAGCTGACGGGCAGCAAAGATTTCACAATCGGCCATACCACCACCATTCTGGCAGTGATCGGCGCCTGGATCGGCAAACTGGTCGGTGATCCTTCAAAATCCACTGAGGATTTGAAAATCTCCGATAACTGGAGCTTCCTCAAATCCATGACCATTTCCACATCGTTGATCATGTTCCTGCTGTATCTGGTGATGGGCTTTATTGCCGGTCCAGCCTGGGCTGCCGAAACCTTCTCCGGCGGTTCCCAGCCAATCTGGTATTTGTGGATCATCTATCAGGGTATTCTGTTCGGTGCTTCGTTGACCATTTTGCTGACCGGCGTACGCCTGATGCTGGCGGAGATTGTGCCCGCCTTCCATGGCATTGCAAAGAAAATCGTTCCGGATGCCGTACCTGCGCTGGACTGCCCGATGGTATTTCCTTACGGTCAAAACGCCCTGGCAATTGGATTTCCCATTGCGATGATTGCTTCCCTGGTGACGCTGGTCATCTTTGGTGCGATTGGCTATCGCTACGTTTTACTGCCGCTGGTGGTTGCCGCCTTCTTTGATGTTGGGCCTGCGGCGGTTCTGGCAAATGCCACCGGTGGGCGGCGCGGAGCAATCGTCGCTTCCATCGTCGGTGGTGTCCTGTTGATTGTCTTTCAGGCGCTTTCGCTGCCGTTTGTGGCAAATACGGCTGCCGGTTTTATCAACGCCTTTGGCGGCAATGATTTCTCCATCATTGCCATTGTGGTGGGTGGTATTGCCCGGCTGCTGGGATTCTGATTTTCAGTGCGGTGGTCTCCCCTGATGGTTGCCTCAAGGACAAGGCACATAAGGAGGAGACCACCAAAAAGGAAAAGGTTATGCTGCCCATTGGGATTCACCTGTCTTACTGGCAGGTAAACTGGAAAGATGATCTTCAGCCCCTGATTGGAAGAGCCCGAAAGGCCGGTTTTGAGGTTGCCGAGTTTCCGCTGCTCGAGCCGCGCCGACTGAATCTCCAGCGGCTTCGCCGCACGCTGAATCAGGAGGGAATGCTGGCGTCCTGCGGTACCGGTTTGGATGCTCAGCGGGATATTTCCAGCCCCGATCTTTCCATACGGCAGGCGGGACTCTCTCATTTACGGGCTTGCCTTGAAGCTGCCGCTGAACTGGGCAGCCCCGTTTTGGGCGGGGTAACCTATACCGCATGGGGGGATCTTCCACCAAGAGATCGGCAAATTCGGCGTGCTTATGCGGTTGAAGGCCTTCAAACCGCCGCCGTCATTGCCGAGGAATATGGAGTGTGCCTGTGTCTGGAAGTGCTGAACCGTTTTGAAGGCTGGCTGATGAATACGGTGGAGCAGGGTTTGCAGCTGCTGGCCGATGTAGGCAGCCCTTTTGTCCGTCTGCATCTGGATACTTTTCACCTCAACATCGAAGAAGATGATATTGCGGCGGCAATTCGTCAGGCCGGAGATCAACTGGGACATTTTCATTGTGTGGAGAATAATCGAAAAATCCCCGGCCGCGGGCATATCCCCTGGCCGCAGGTGAGGGCAGCGTTGAAAGCGATTGGATATGCGGGTTTTCTGGTGACTGAGGCTTTTGTCAGTCCGGCAGGTGAGGTGGGTACGGCATTGTTCATCTGGCGTTCACTGGCGGAGGATCTGGATGAAGAGGCGCGCAGGGCGGCGGAATTCCTCAGGCGCGAGGTTGCCAATGTTTGATTTGAGGACTTTTCGATTGTGGTTCGACCTGCTGGCACAAACCTTCCAAAGCCAGAGAGAAGCTTTGAATGAGTTGGATCGGGTCATTGGCGATGGCGACCATGGCTATACCCTTGCCAGAGCCTTTGCTGCAGCCGATGATGAAATTACGAATGCGAACCCGCCGGATATCGGCAGTCTTCTGGATGTGGCGGCCAGCGCACTGGCGGAGAATGCCGGTGGGGCAATCGGTCCGCTTTTGGCGGCATTCTTTGCCGAGGGCGGCGTTGTGCTGCAAAATAAGAAAACCTGCTCAATGGATGAGCTGGCTGAATTTTTTCAAAATGGCGCCGCGGCAGTCAGTGAGTTGGGTGGCGCCCGCGCCGGGCAAAAGACGCTGGTTGATGCACTCCTGCCGGCCGCCCGGGTATTGGTAGAAAATCGTTCAAGTGCAGACCCGGTGGACGCTCTGGAAAAGGCGCTGCTGGCTGCCCGCGAGGGTGCAGAGGCTACCCGCCAGATGCCGGCCGTGTTCGGGCGGGCGGCTTTTTTAGGTGAGCGTTCCACAGGCTATCTCGACCCCGGCGCATATTCCTTCACCCTGATTGTGGAAGGTCTCTGGTTTGCCGCCTCCGGCAAGGAAGGGAAACGAACCGATTTTCAGCCTGAGGAAACCCAATTCGTTCCAGCCGGTAAATTCATCAATCACCCCGAGCAGATGGTTCAAGAGGACAATCAGGGTTTAGCGCTGGCGTATGCGGGCATTGTTCGCTATCTGGAGGATGGTTTTCTGGTGCGTGCCAGTCCAAAAGCAGCCGGGAAGGTTGGGCTCGCCATGGGACACGGCGGCGGCCATACCCCTTCGATGGGCGGGCTGGTAGGAATGGGACTTCTGGACGCAGATGTGTACGGTCCGATATTTACCTGCGCCTCCGGAATCAAAATTGCACGCGCCATTCAGCTGGCTGACCGCGGGGCAGGGGTGGTTCTGCTGGTTTCCAATCACAGCGGTGATGTGTTGAATGCGCGTATGGCGCTGCGGCGCGCATCTCGAATGGGCATTGCGGTGCAGCCGGTTTATCTGGGTGACGATGTGGCCACAGCTCCGCGCAGTGCGCTTGATAAGCGCCGCGGTTTGGGAGGCCTGCTGTTTGCGCTCAAAATTGGCGGGGCAGCTGCCGAAGATGGACAGCCGCTCTTTGAAGTTGTCCGCCTGATGGAAAAGACCAACCTGCGCACGGCAACCCTGGCGGTGGCGGTGCGGGCGCCCACCCACCCAGCCAGTGGAAAGCCGCTGTTTGATCTCCCGGTTGGACAAATGGAGATCGGCACGGGTGTACACGGAGAAGCGGGCGTTTACCGCGGGGCAATGCTGCCAGCCAATCAGGTGGTTGATCTGGTGCTGCAGCGCCTGCTGGAAGATTTGGGCGGACTGCTGCAGCAAAGCGTTGTGGTATTCCTGAATGGTTCCGGCGGTACTTCGCGCATGGAATTGAACATTCTGTATCGGCGGGTTTTCTATGCCCTTCAGGAACAGGGTATCCAGATTGCTGCCGGCGTAGTGGATTCGTTATTTACGACGCAGGAGATGGGCGGCTTTTCGCTTTCGCTCTGTGCGGTGGATGATGAATTGGAAGAATGGTGGCGGCGACCGGCGCTGGCGGCTCATTTCCGCTGGCCTGTGGATCGGATTTGGGGATGATTGGAGATAAGATGGCAGCATTGCGTAAGTTAAAAATCGGCGTGGCAGGAGTCATGTGCACTCCCTTTCGCGGGGAGAAGGAACGGTATTTTGCGGAAGACTGGACGGCGCTTTCCGGTCAACAGGAGGCGGCCGGGTTTGAGTTGAAAGTCATCGAAAAAGGCATTTACACGCAGGAAGAGGCGCAACGGGCAGCCGATGAATTATCCCAATGGGGGGCAGATTTTATCCTCCTCCAATCCAGTTCCTTTGCTGCTGGCGAGTTCATTCGTCCGTTTGCCGCTACTCAAATTCGGTTGGGGCTGTGGGGTGTTCCCGAAGGTGAGCCTTCCTCGGAGGGCGGATTGCCTCTTAATAGTTTTACCGGCGTAAATCTTTATAACAGTCTTTTGCAAACCCGTTTGAAGGAGTATCCCCATCCTGTCAAATGGTTCTTCGGGCATGCCGAAAGCCCGTCGTTCCAGGAACGGTTCAACATTACGGTGCAGGCTTTACGAGCGCTGGTTAATTTGCGGGGCAGCCGGGTTGGCCTGGCCGGCGGTGTGGCACCCGGTTTTGATAACCTCACAGTTGATCCGGGCGTTCTGAAAAACAAACTGGGCGTTGAGGTGGTCGAACTGGATTTTGACGCGGTCTTGAAGCGCGCTCGGACACTGGAAGACCAGAAATTGATTGATACGGTCAAGGCATCCTTCATTCAACCCAATGTAAACCTGAATGCGCATCTGACCGGGCAGCTGGAAAAGTTGAGCCGCCTGCAGGTGGCCTATTCTCAGTTTGCACAGGAAGAAGGATTAAGCGCGTTTGCCATTTCGTGCTGGCCGCGTTTTCAATCGGATTATGGGGTTGCGGTATGCAGTTTGCTGGGACAATTGAACACATTGGGGGTTCCGGCAGCCTGTGAGGGAGATGTGCCGGCAGCAGTTTCCATGCTCACGCTCTCATTATTAAGTAATGGGGCGGTCACTACCCTGATGGATCTGGTTACGCTGGACGAAGAAGATGAGAGTGTGTTGTTGTGGCATTGCGGCCCTACTTCTCCGCTGCTGGCAGACGAGCGTGGTGTACGAATGAACTCGTTATGGCTGTTTGACCAACCCGATTCCCAGCCGGTTGGACTGCACAATGATTTGATCCTCAAAGGGGGAAAGGTGACGGTGGCAGGTTTTACGGCGGATTTTGAAAGAGCGCTTGTGCTGGAGGGAGAAATTGATCCACAAAAACCTTCCTACAAAGGCAGCAGCGGCTGGCTGAAGCAAATTCACATGCGGGGCAAACGTTTACAGGCCATGGATCTGGCTGAAACACTACTTTCCAGCGGCTATCAGCATCATTATCCGCTGGTTTATGGGCAGGTAGAAAATGCTTTCCTGGAAATGGCAGCCTGGGCGGATATTGCCGAAATCAGCCCTCTGAATTACACAACCTATCTCAAACCACAGGGGACGATATGTTAGTATCTTTGAAGAATTTACTGAGTGAGGCTGAACGGGGTAATTATGCGGTGATTGCTCCCGATTTCCCGACCCTGGAGGTGGCGGATGCACTCTTGCGCTGTGCAGAGCAGCACAACGCACCGCTGGCTTTGAGCTTTTCACCTTCATTAAAACCCTATGCCGGGGTGACGGATTTTGCCCATTTCATCCGAATGGTGCGCGAGATGGCTGTTCAGGCAAATATACCTGTGGCTTTGCATCTGGATCATGCCTATCGCATGGAGGACATCGAAGAGGCGATTCGTCTGGGTTTTACCTCGGTGATGATGGACGCCAGCACTGAGCCGTGGGAAGTCAACGTGGAGCGCACCCGCCAGGTGGTTGAACTGGCGCATCCGCTGGGCATTTCGGTGGAAGCCGAATTGGGTCATGTGGCCAGCAGCGGGCGTTATTTGACCGCTGACAGCCAACAGGGCTGGTTGACCGACCCGCAGGAGGCGGCCGAGTTTGTTCAACGGACCGGCATTGATGCGCTGGCTGTGGCGATTGGTACCGTGCATGGTTTGTATGCGGGTGAGCCCAACCTCGATTTTGAAAGGCTGAAGAATATCCGCGAGCGGGTTTCCGTTCCGCTGGTTTTGCATGGGTCATCCGGCACCGGTGAGCAGAAATTAAGGCGGTGTGTGGAAATGGGGATTCGCAAAATCAATGTGTATTCTGACCTGATGAAAGCGATCATCCAGAGCGCACGGGGTTTGCTTGCAGATTCCGAAGCCGACCCTTTGGACTTCATTAAAGAACAGCGCAATGCGGTGAATCGGGTTTTGAGCGAGTATCTGGCAGTTTCCGGCAGCATGGGAAAGGCGCATCTCTCGCAGATTTCCATTAAAAACCGGGTGCGGGCGTTGTTTTCTCAGGGATACACCTGTGCTGAAGCGGTTTATCTTGCTTTTGCGGAACGGGAAGGATTTTATTCCGATGCAGCCATGAAATTTCAAAGCCTGCTGGGTGGGGGTATTTGCAATCAGGGTGGAATGTGCGGGGCGTTGTTTGGCGGGCTGGCGGTGATTGCCGCCCGGCAATCCAGCGTTCAGGGGGCAGATCGGATCAGCCGATCTCAGGCAAATTCAACCGGCACAAAATTGATAGATGCCTTCAACCGGCGACATTCTTCTGTTTATTGCATTGACCTGACCGGTACCAATTTTCAGGATGCTGAACAGGTCAAACGTTTTGTGGAAAATAAAGTGGTCGAAAAAGCCTGTCTGCCGGCGCTGATGAGCGTGACCGACTGGCTGCTGGAGATGCGGGCATGAATCAGTCGTTATCGTTGGCGAGTCAATTATCTCAAATGCGCTGTTTTTTGATGGATATGGACGGCACGGTCTTTCTGGGGGAACGGCTGCTGCCGGGTGCGGTTGAGCTGGTGGATTATCTGGAGCAGCGTGAAATTCCTTACTTCTTTCTGACCAATAATTCTTCGCGTTCCAAAGCAGATTATGCCCAAAAACTGAACAGACTGGGGTTGACGGTCAGCGAACAGCGCATTTTTACCTCCGGTGAAGCAACCGCCCTCTACCTGAAAAAACGAATGCCCTCAGCACGCTTGTTTATTGCCGGAACCGATTCTTTGAAAGAGGAATTCAGACAGCACGGCTTTGAGATTGTAGAAGAAAGACCGGAGGCGGTGGTGCTGGGTTTTGATACCACCCTGACTTATAACCGCCTGTGGAAGTTGTGCGATTTTGTGCGGGCAGGCTTGCCCTATTTTGCCACTCATCCGGATATTAATTGCCCGACTGAAAATGGATTCATGCCGGACATTGGGGCAATGATTGCTTTTGTGCAGACTTCCACCGGGCGGCAGCCGGATGTGATTGTGGGTAAACCGAACCCGCCAATCATCGAAGCAGTCACGGCCAAAAGCGGCATTCCCTTGCAGTTCACGGTGATGATTGGTGACCGATTGTATACCGACATTGCCCTTGGCAGAACCGGTATCACCACTGTGCTGGTCTTGAGCGGAGAGACCAAAGCCGCCGACGTGGCCGGCTCCCCCTTCCAGCCGGATTGGATTGTGGAAAATCTGGCGGAGTTGTATGCGCTCTTAAGCCGGGCGCAGTCCGTTTCCGGTTAAACGGGCGGCCAAAATTGAATTTTTGTCTGACATTTGGCTGAAGTTCAGACATGAGTTCGGACAGGGTGTTGAACAAGGGCGATAAACGCTGCGAAAACATTATTCACGATGGAAAGGCGCTCTTTCCATTGTTTCTGAAATACTCCGAACCTTAACCAAAGTGGTGAGTCAGAAGTATCCTGTAGGTTCGCAAAACAAAACAGGAGACTGATATGACTCACCAAACCGATTTTACGTCTTTTGAAGAATTCACGGATGTTTTGCACCAATTAAAACACCGCCGCGCATCTGCACTACCAGCGGCCTGGATCGGGTCAACAGGCAGATCCGCCGCAGAACGAGCATTGCAGGGGTTTTCCCCAATGGGACTTCAAGCCTGAGGCCGATTTCTGCTTTGCTGATGGAAAACCGTTTACAACGGCGGAGCGGAAAGCGATTGTGCGATTCCAAGCCGAGAGAATGCTTAAGAACTGGGATTACTTCCGACCCGATTTTACAGAAGAAGGGTTGCATAATCTACTTGTAAAACGTGGTATATAATTTTCTATACATCCGCACCGCGCAGCTTCAGTATCTTACGCAACCGGATTTTCTCCGGCAGACAAATCCCTGTTCGCCCGAATTATCTCGCTCTCACCAGTAGAAAACCAGTCCAAGTAAACAAATGTGATCCAACGCTGTAATTTAGTGTCAGAACTTTGAGAAAACGGTATGGCAAAATCATATCCCGAACATTTTCCAGAATGGGCACTGAGCGATCCTAAACGCAGCGCCGAACGAAAAATTTTTGACCTGTTGAAGGGATTGCCCGCTTCCTACACATTCTTTTATAGCGTTGGCTGGCAAGTGCGGGATACCAAAAGCGGCGCGCATGATGGAGAGGCAGATTTTATTCTCGCCCACCCAGAATCCGGTGTCATAATTCTGGAAGTCAAAGGGGGACAAATCCGTTATGATGCTGAACGGGATGAGTGGTTCAGCAAAGACCGCAACGGCGTCGAACATGCCATAAAAGAC